>CAYXON010000084.1:0-5606 GCA_964467145.1 uncultured archaeon
AAGGGAAAAATTAATGAGCCTTTTCTCAAACAGCACCCCCACAATGGGTGAGGAAAGGTATGAGTGGCCTAGGTGCGCGTACCTAGTACCTCAGGCAATAACCAGGATGGAGGGGCAAAACCCTGATTATCTCGCAAAAGAGATTGAAAACTCCGAAGCCCTGAGGAGCTTCTGGAGCACCTCAACCTAAGCCTTTAGCACCTTTATTATCTTTTCTGCGACGACCGTCCCAGCCTTTACCTGCGCTTCCTTCGTTGATGCCGCAAGATGTGGCGTCAACACGATGTTGTCAAGGCCGATAAGGGATGAGCCAGTTGGTGGCTCGGTTTTGTAGACGTCAATTGCCGCACCAGCAATCTTTTTGTCCTTTAGTGCGTTGTATAGGTCGTCCTCGTTTATGACAGCGCCCCGTGCAGTGTTTATGAGGTACGCAGTTTTTTTCATCTTCGCGAGCGTGTCCTTGTTTATCATGTCCTGGGTCGCTGGGATGTTTGGGACGTGAAGTGTTATGTAGTCTGAGCTCGCAAATAACTCGTCAAGCTTGACGAGTTTGCAGTCATATTCTTCCGCGTCCTCGGACGTCGCCTGTGGGTCGTAGGTTATGATTTTCATGCCGAGTCCCTTAGCCATCTTGGCGACTTCACGACCGATTCTTCCGAAGCCGATGATGCCGAGTGTTTTGCCGTGGACTTCAACTCCCTTGAATGTTTTTCGATCCCATTTGCCATCCCTCATGGATTTTTCGGCTGCAGGTATCTGTCGTGAGATTGAGAGCATCAACGCTATCGCGTGCTCGGCAACGGATATGGTCGAAGCCTCAGGTGAGTTCACTACCTCGACGCCTTTTTCCTTGGCTGCTTGCCGGTCCACATTATCAAGGCCGACACCAGCACGTCCGATGACCTTTAGGTTTTTGCCTGCCTCTATGACAGCTCTTGTCACAGTTGGTTTGCTACGAATCATTATTGCATGATACTCAGGTATTGCTTTAACAAGTTCTTCCCCGTCTATTGTCGGCTTTATGTCAATCTCAAGTCCAGCAGCCTTAAACATGTCAATAGCCTCTTGCACAACGTTTTCCGCAATCAAAACCTTCATCTTGTTTTTCACCTCAGTTTACAACGTATACTATTTCCGAATTTGCCAGTAATAAATGGCTGAGGCTAGGTTTAAATACTTTAGTAAAAACTAACGCCAAATTGGAAATCCATTAGAGGAGTTTCATGTATTTGGCGAGTTCAGCATTCAGTACCGAAGCACCTGCCGCACCCCTTATGGTGTTGTGTGAAAGGCATGTGAACTTGAGTTTCCGCTCGCACTTGCGCCTTATCCTGCCGACGGTAATCGCCATCCCGTTGCCTGCGTCTCTGTCGAGCCTCGGCTGCGGCCTGTCCTCTTCTTCTCTGACTATTATCGGGGGGTTGGGTGCTGTGGGGAGCTTTGCCTCCTGGGGGAGTCCCCTGAATTTTCTGAATACTGCGATTACGTCCTCTTCGTCGAAGTCCTCGGTTGTTCCGACGAACACTGATTTTAGGTGTCCGTCCATGGACTGGACCCTATTGCATGAGGCGAATATGTCTATGTCAGCGTTCTTGACCTTGCCGCCTTCGAGTTTACCGAGCATTTTGACAGTCTCTATCTCAAGCTTATCCTCTTCACCACCTATGAAGGGTATCACGTTGTCGACGATTGCCATAGATGACACGCCATCATAGCCTGCGCCAGACAGTGCCTGCATCGTGGTGACGTTGACCCACTCAAGTCCGAACTCATCCATTATAGGCTTGAGCGGCAGGACAAGCCCTATTGTAGAGCAGTTGCCGTTTGTGACTATGTACCCAGTCCATCCTCTGTTCTCACGCTGTATCGGGATTAGGTCGTATTGCTCGGGGTTGACTTCTGCTATCACGAGCGGCACGTCGTCGTCCATCCTGTAGGTTTTGGTGTTTGAGAACACTGGTATCTGCTGCGCAAATGCTCCCTCAACATCTCTTGCTATGGATGCGGGTATTGAGGAGAACACAAGGTCTAGGTCGTATTCGTCTATTATCTTGGGGTCGATTTCCGCGACCTTCATCTTCGCAACATCGTCTGGTATGTCGCCGGACAGATGCCATTTGGCTGCTTCCTTGTATGTTTTGCCTGCGCTGCGCTCAGACGCTGCAAGACACCCTATCTGGAAGTAGGGGTGGTTTTCAAGACACCCTATGAATCGTTGACCAACCATCCCGGTGGCGCCGAGTATTCCGATGTTGAGTTTTTTCATATCTCCAGAATATAGGAAATAGCAAATAAAAACACTTTGTTCAGAGCAGTTTGCGCTTTACAATGCCTGCCCAGTGATTTAGGAAAATCCTGTGCCGTGGCCAGCTTCGTATTCTGACTTTCCCGGTTTTTATCGCCTGCCTCCAGTCTCCTTCAAATTCTATGGTTACTGACCCTATTTCCCCTATTGTGTGGGCGTCAGAGCCACCTACCATAGGGATATTAGACTGTTCACATAGTTTTCGCACGTTTTTTCTGTTGCCGAATGTGTGGCCGTTCATCACCTCGACTGCGTCGAAGTCATTTCTGAGTATCTCGTCGCCGACGCCTTTTCGATATCTGTCGTATGGGTGCGCAGCAATTGCAATACCGCCAAGAGAATGTATCGCATCAATCGTTTCTTTCACTGATTTGTCGCGTTCCACATTCTCTGACACACCCAGTGCAAGTATGTGACCCTCAGTTGATGATACCTCAACGCCTGTGATTACCTCAAACCCTTCTGCAGCGTACTTTAGCGCCTCAAGTGAGCCTTCAATCACATTATGGTCTGTTATTGCTATGCCGTCAAGTGCCTTCATCGCGTGCTCCACAATCTGCTTTGGAGTATTCGCACCATCTGAGAATGTGCTGTGCGTGTGGAGCTCGTATATCACAGGTTGAAGTATAGGTTAAGGGGATTAATTAAAAGTCTTTGAAACTGGTTTTTTATCTGCGGCTCAAAATACTATTTGATGGCTGTGGTCCTCGCGAAAAAAGATGTGAGAGCGTATCTCACACAGCTTAGCAGCCGATACACTATTTATGCGCCGGTAATGCACGAGGGAGTTGCCACATTTGACAGGCTCGCTGAAGGGCAGGAGCCTGCGCTTGAATGCGAATCAGTTGACTATCCTGTGAAGAAGATTTTTTTCCCTGCAAGCGAGACGCTGCTTGAGTTTAACGGGAAAAAAACATCTGCGAAATCCGGCAGCGAAAAGATTCTAGTCTTCGGATTAAGTGCTGAAGATGCGTGCGCGCTAAAAATACTTGACGATGCATTTTCAAAGCCTTTAGAGGACACAACATACATTCTCAGAAGGCGAAACTCTGTGGTTGTCGCAATTGACAGGAAGGCTGGCCCGAACTCTTTCTCTGAGGAGCTGGACCTTGATGTTGGTGAGGGATGCGACATGCTGATGAGGGATGCTGGCAGGGAGTATATACTGGAGGCGAAAACGAACAATGGAAAGACACTTCTGAAAAACGAATACACATCAGGAAAAGACGCAAGAACAAGGCAGAGAAAAAAAGAAAAGAAAAAAAAGATAGACCTCAAGAAGGTCTCGGCGTTCCTTGAGCTGGGGCCAGAACAGGAAATATGGCATGAGCTGGCTGAAAGATGCTTTGCCTGCGGGGTCTGCGCATACGTCTGCCCCATATGCCACTGCTTCGACATCGAGGACAGACTTGATTTAAACGGGAAAACCGGCACCAGAAGCAGGTGTTGGGACAGCTGCATGCTCGCGAACTTCGCGGCCGTCGCAGGTGATGAGAACTTCAGGGGTGAAAGGCATGAGAGGATACACAACTGGTACCACCACAAGTTCAGCCGCGCAATAAATGAGAGGGGCGCGCCAGACTGTGTCGGGTGCGGGCGGTGCATAACACAATGCCCAGCCAATATAGACATACACGAGGTGCTAAGAAGATGCGAGAAATGAGCACTTACCTGCCGCATGAAGCGAGGGTCTTGGATGTCGTGGCGCTAAGTAGAGACAGCGTCTTGTTAACGCTATCTTTCACAGACACTAAAAAAGCAAAGGCCTTCAAGTTCAACCCAGGCCAGTTCATAGAGCTCTCAATAGCAGGATATGGGGAGATACCAGTGGGTATAGCATCGCCCCCTTCATCATATGACATCCAGGTTTCTGTGAGAAACGTCGGCAACGTCAGCGCCGCAGTGCACAGGCTTGAGAAAGGCGACTTGGTCGGAGTCCGTGGGCCTTTCGGCAACGGATTTGAGAAGAAGAAAATAAAGGGCAAAGACATTCTGATAATATCCGGCGGGTGCGGGATACCGCCGATTAGGTCTCTGCTACTGGACATAATAGAGGACAGAAAAAACTACGGGGATGTCACGCTCCTTTACGGCTCAAAAACCCAGAAAGACCTGCTTTTCAAAGAAGAATACAAGAAATGGGGCAAAACAATCAATGTACTCTTGAGCGTTGACAAAGAAGATGACCCTGACCCGGAAGTTGACGCCTGCGGTGTCGGCCAAGTCACCACATTAATCGACAAAGTAAAGACTGGCAAAAACACTTTGGCTGTGATGTGCGGGCCCCCGATAATGTACAAGTATGCCATACAGAAGCTTCTAGGCAAGGGCGTGAAACCGGAAAGGATACTTGTGTCACTTGAACGTAGGATGAAGTGCGGGATAGGGAAATGCCAACACTGCACAAGAGGCGGGAAATACGTCTGCACAGACGGGCCAGTATTCACATACAAAGAAATCACTGAGGACTTCGGAGGACTATGATATGAAGCAGCTGCCCAAACCAAGGATTGGCGTGTTCGACTTCACAGACTGTGAAGGATGCGAGGTCGAGTTCATAAACCTCAAAGAGAAACTCCTAGACCTTCTGGATGGCGTTGAGATAATAAACTGGAGACTCGCCAAAGAGGGCAACAAACCCGGGCCATTTGACATAGCATTCATAGAGGGGACGCCCGTGACACCCCATGAGCAGGAGCTACTTCGTGAAATCAGAGATAAGACAAAGTACCTTGTTGGTTTAGGTGCCTGCGCATGTACGGGCGGGATACCGGCGATAATAGATGATGAGCTTGAAAGGCCGAGATTTTATGAAAAAGTATATCCGCCAGGGTACAAACCAGTCGGGACAGAAGCCAAACCCCTTAACGCATACGTAAAAGTCGACTACATGATAAACGGATGCCCTGTTGACAAGCGCGAGATAGAGTGGTGCCTCTGTGATTTTCTTGCAGGCAAGATGCCAGAGGACAGGGACTACCCAGTGTGCATGGAGTGCAAAATAAGGGAGAACAACTGCCTTCTGAAAGATGATATGCCCTGTCTTGGCCCGATAACGCGCGGCGGGTGTGGCGCATTCTGCATAACACACGGCAAAAGATGCTATGGATGCTACGGGCTAGTCAAAGACGCCAACCTAAAGGCCATGATTTCAAGGCTTAACGAATTCCAATGCGAAAAAGACACGCAACTCATGCTCGGGATGTTTTTGAGCGAGGAAAAAGAGTACAGGAGGCAATACAAAAAATGAAATCAGCGCTCCCACACTACATCGCAAAAATCGAAGGCCACGGAAGCCTCA
>CAYXON010000085.1:0-5604 GCA_964467145.1 uncultured archaeon
GTGTGCGTTAGTTTTCTCTGAGCTTTCGTAGTATTCACCTATTTCCTTTATCCTTCTTTTGTTGTCGCTTGTGTTTTCTTTGGATTTTATCTCGGTTAGTATGACGTTTAGGTGAAGTCTTTGCATGTCTGAGGCGTTTATGTCGGCGTCCTCAAATCTTTTGATTGTTGTGGAAAGGTCTGCGGTGTGTATGGTCCCTATGCATGGGTGTCCCATCGCGAGTGCTTGCATGAAGCTTTTTATGTCTTTTTTGGTTCTGACTTCCCCGAGTATTATTCTCTCCGGCCTTTGTCTTAGGGCGTTTTCCAGAAGTTCATTCACAGTTACCTCGTTTTTCCCATCTCCTTTCTTGGTTGTCTGATGTGTCCAGTTCTTGAATATTGACGGTAGTTTCAGCTCTCTTGTGTCCTCTATCGAGATTATGTTGTCGTTTTTTTCCGAAAACATACTGACTGCGTTCACAAATGATGTTTTTCCAGTGCCTGTCTCACCAGAAAAGAGTATGCTTAGTTTGTATTGTATTGCCATCCACAGAAACGCCATTACTTCAGCGTCTGCTGTCTTCTGTTTTATGAGCCTTACAAAATTCCAGGGGCTTTTCGAGAATATCCTTATTGTCATCACAATGGATCCGCCGCTTGTTTCAGGATATGATATGTTCACCCGGTCGTCAGTGTGGAGTGTGGCGTCAAGTAGCGGGTGGCTTGAGTCTATCTGTTGTCTTGTTTCTCTGGCTATGGCTTTTGAGTATCTTATGAGCTCTTCCTCGGTTATTTCAATGTTTGTGCTGACCCATTTTTGCCTGCTTTGTATGTGTTTTATGAATACTGGCCTTTTCGTCTGAACCTTTATTTCTTCGAGGTTGACGTCCCTTAGCAGGTACTCTATTTTCCCTAGGTGCATCTCGTTTGTGAGCTCGCTTATCAGCACTGAGCTGGTGTGGGCTTCTATAAAGGGTATTATTTTTTTGATTCTTTCTTCTATGTC
This sequence comes from uncultured archaeon, assembly GCA_964467145.1. Taxonomy (GTDB): domain Archaea; phylum Altiarchaeota; class Altiarchaeia; order IMC4; family SCGC-AAA252-I15; genus JAHIYG01. Next base: position 988 of record CAYXON010000085.1, read on the forward strand.
TTTTTTCAGTAGTTTTTTGACTTTTTCAAAGTCTCCTCTTTCTTTTAGTATGTTGGTTTGTGTCTCTGGCTGGGCTCTTTCATATACCCACTCCATCACCGCCTTTGTTGGCTTGTCAAATACTGGGTAACATAGCTTGTATTTATCCTCGCCGAGCTCTTCAACAAGTATTGCCTTGAGTCTTATGTCGTCTTTTTCGATGTCGTATTTTTTCCTCTGTTTTTTTGCGTAGTTTGTGTTTTCTAGTTGTGGGGTGTATATTTTCGTGCCTGTTGACGCTGCCTCTACTGTGCTGTTTACTCCGTGGTGATTTAGTTTTATGATTTTCGCATCTGATAGTATCTCAAGTATTGGCAGTAGTGTTTTCACCTCCTTTATCTCGAAGTGGTGGGCTATTTTTGATATCTGCAGTGGGCTAAATCTTTCAATCAGTTGTATCATACATTCTACGTTTGTTTTGTAGATTTGTCTGTAGTCCTCCTCATATATTGTTGGGGTGTATTTCTTCCTTATTTGCTCGTTTTTTTCCTTGTTGATTAGTGATATCCCTGTTGTTTTTTTCAGGCCGAATAGCCTGTTTTTTCTTTTCAGTTTGACTAGCTCTTTTTTCTCAAGTTCAACTAGTATGTTGAGTAGCTCCCCCTTGTTTAGTTTGAATTTCTTCTCAAGCTCGCATTTTTTGTTTTCCCATAGCAGCACCATGTATTCGTATACTGTTTGTGGGTCCACTTTGTGGTTGTTTATTCTATCCTGTTGATCTAATGTGGTCTTTATTTTGTTGTCTTCATCAACTGGTTTTGTCTCCTTCTTTTCAGTGTATTCTCGCTCGTATTTTGGCTTCACCCCCGCGTTTCTCTCATCCTCAAGCTCCTGTGTTGCCTCAACGTATTCCCCGTCAAATGTAACTAACTTGTCTTTTTGTAGTGTCTCAACCTTGTTTATGGCTTCGCCCAGGCTTATGCCTAGTTCTTGCGCTATTTTTTTGACTGGTGTTTTCCCCGTTGGGGGTATCTTTTTTGATAATGTGTATATGCTCACCATTTCACGGTTATTTGACTTGTTTTTTTTGCTGATTGTGTCTGGGTGGTTATTGCCCCCTCTATTGTTGCGGGAATCAAGTATGTTGTATCATTCAATTTGACGCTTAGCTCATACTCAACCTGTGTTGGTAGGTTGTTCTCAAACCCTAAAATCCCATCTTCATAGTCTAGTGTGAGGCCCCCATTGTTCACGCCGAAAAATACCCGCGCGCTTGTGTTCACCTGTTTTGTTGTCGTGCATTCGTGGTCTTCCGCACCCCTAACACTTACCCTGATATGTTCTTCCCCTGGCGTGTATGTGTAGTTGCAGTCTGTTATGTTGGTTTTTGTAGCGCCGGCTAATGTTATCTCCTCCACACCATACTGTGGGGGTATCCTTAACTCTATTCTTCTGTCTGTTGTGTGGGTTATGTTCACACCATGTGGTGTGTATATCCTCGGATTGGATGGTGTTGTGAATGATGTATCTGGTGTGTTTTCATCCATGAATTTCCCCATCCTCACTAACTCAGCACCATATTTTGAGAAGTCGTTGGGTATTGATTCCTTGACGGTTATTGTGTCTTTTGTCTGGCTTATGTTAAGGCCTGATTTGGTCTTGTATATCTTTTCTATGTTGTCTGCGACGTTTGTGTTCATGTTGTTTACCCTGTCGACTGCCATCATGTTCGACTCAAGTTGTGTGGTCTTGCTTAGGTGGTTGTGTGTGACTGCAAACATCATCAGGACCATCCCAAATGTGACTATTGAAAGACTCATCAACACACCCTTCATCTTAAACCCACCCTCACCCTTGTGTTGTAGTATCCCCCCTTCATGTCTGTTGAGATTACCTCCTGAGTCAGATAGTTTGTCTCTATATCATCCTCCCCGCACCGTATCACCTGTATGACTGTGAAGTTCCCCCCAACCTCGTAGTATCTTTGTATCTCCACGTTTGAGACCATATTTGATGGTGTCGTTAGGTTAAGCATCTTTGTTATGAGGGTCTTGTTGTTAGAGGATAGTATGCCCCCCCTATCTAAGCTTAGGCCGATGTCGTTTGCCGCCCTCATAAGGCTAGCTCTCCGGTAGGGGTTCTGGGGTATGTCAAATATGTAGTATGATGTGGTCGCCGCAATAACCATTGCTATCATCACTGCAAACACCGCGTCCGTTGTGAATACAAACCCCTTTTTCATAGTGCCCCCGCCACTATTTTTTTATCTCCCCAAACAGTTAACTCAAAAAATGCGGTCTGGCCGTCGTAGCTGACTACCCTCGTCGCCTTAGCTGATATGCCACCAGAAGGCGCGTCCCCGACCTGTTTTATTATTGTCCCATCCAAACTCCTGACTATTATCTGAAAATTGAATTGGTCTGTCTTAAGTATTTCTCTAATTTTTTGGTCACTCAAATATTTTATCCCCCTTATTTTGTCAGGGTCTATCTCCCTGTCTTTTCTCGCAAAACCTAGGCTAACTACCTCATCCCCCGGCACCTCCTCCCAGTTGACTGGTTCTCCGGGGGTCTTTACAAGTATGTCTGAGAGGATATTGGCCTTGTATTTCATGTCATATACGTGGTATGTTTCGTCGAGTCTTATTTTGTAGTATGTCCAGGACATGTTGAGAAGTCCGAGGGCTAGGCTCACCAGTATCACTGCTGCGACAGTGTCTGTTGAAAAGAACATCCCCCTAGAGTATCTTGACCTCGTATCCATCGTTTTTTAGAATGTGTTTGCCGGCTGCTATCTTCTGTGTTGTTTTGACCGCGTTCTGATCTATTGCGCAGAAGTATTCTCCTTGCCCCTCAAGCATTATTATCCCTGGCCCTACTGTGAAGTTGTCTCCTGTTTCAAATTCGAACTCTGTCCCCCTCCCGTTTGAGTAGACCGTGTTTATGGTACCTGAAAAATCCACGCACCGTATCTCTTTGGAAAGGAGTATGTTACGGTCTGTTGACTCGTCTTGCACGTATATGCTAAGTGCGGTGACTGCCACAAAAACCATGATTAATACCCCAACCGTCATCTGCGCCTCTATGGCTGCTTGTCCCCTTTTCATGTTAGTGATAGTGTCACGTAATCTGCTGCGCCTGAGCAGTCGCTGCAGTGGCTGCATCCTGCGAGTGCCGCTCCCATCTTGAACTGCAGATACCCTATATTGTTCCAGTTTACTATCCCATTATAACCTCTCGGGTTTTGGCTCATATCGACCGTAATTTTTGTGTATCCTGTTACTGACGGGCAACCGAATGACCATTCTTTCCAGTTGTTTTCGTTGGTGCCTATTCTCACTCTGCATCCGCAACCACCCCATCCGCAGGCGTTTCTCGTATCATGGTGTTGCCAGTCTACAGTGTAGGCTGTCATGTAGAATTTGAGTTTTCCGCTTCTGTATGGGTAGTACGCTCCGATTTTTGCGTTGTTGAATCCGCTGGTGAATGTGTGGACTGCCATGTGGTTTTCGCAAGTTTCAGGCCATTCATGATAGCTGCCCCACCACCCATAATATGCGGAGGGCGGATCCATGTACTCATTCCATCCTTTGTCGAGTTTATGGAGTATTATCTCCCCTGGAACATTGCATGATGTTATTCCTGAGCATCCTGTGTTATCTGCTGTTGGTGTTTGGGCGTTGCATGAACCTGACTGACACAGGTATGTCGTTTTTAGTCCGCTGCATGGGTAGCCCTGGTCTGTGCAGGCGTAGGCGGTTGTCCTGCATGTTTGCCCGTTGCATTTGCTCGGGTCAGATGTTATTGGCACTGTGCTGCCGTCAAGGTCTATTGAGCATGTGTCCATTGCGGTGCACTCGTACCCGAATGTCCCTCCTGTGCAGGTGGTTGTGTCTGCGCATGTTGTTATGGTTGTTGTGCAGTCTATCTGGCTAATCGACGTTGACGTGTTTAGTGTTTTTTGCGGGTTTGTCTGGCTTGCTGCGCATGTGCAGCATTTGTTGTCTGAGCATTTTTGCCCGTATGTTGAGCAGTTACTCCACCCATAGTCTGTGGGACCTATCTGCACGCATGTTCTGACCCCTTCACACCCTGTTGTGCCGCATGTTATTGTGTTGCCTGGCGTGCACATGTAGCCTTCGCATACTGTGCCCGAGTCTATGTCGTCTTCATTGCAGTTTTCCACTCCATCGTAGCAGTGCGCGCAGTTCAGGCAGTATGTCGAGCTTGTGCAGTCTTGGCCGCATAGGACATACTCTGCGGTGTCCTCCTGGCATGTGCAGTCCATCAGGCAGCTGCCGTAGGCGTCTCGTGTCTTGTATCTGTGGTTTGGTGCGTCACATTCCACATATTCGGTGTTAGGGCATCCTGGGTTGTTTTCGTCTGGGAACTGGAATGGGGTTTGTGTGTCGCATTGCTCAAGTCCCTGTACTGTGGTGTCCCCACACGCTTCTCCATCAACTAGGAGGTTTATTGTCGCCTCAGCGTAGACTTCTGTTGTTTCAGCGCGTATGTAGTTGGTGTATGTTAAGGGTAATATCTGGTTGGGTGTCTGTATGCTTAGAAGAAGTTTTTTGTCTTCTCCGGGTGCGAGAGATATTTCCGTCTCATTTAGTCCTACCCATTCTCTTTCACCTTC
>CAYXON010000086.1:0-5548 GCA_964467145.1 uncultured archaeon
GACCCTGTTTTGAGGCTGTGTCTGAGCTTGACAGCATAGGGGTAATGCTCCCATACACTGGACTGCATTATCTGCTGTTCGACCACTTTAGGGGCCCTCTTGTTATGACCTCATCCAACATGCCGGGTGAACCTGTCGACACTGAGGGGGCGCTGGCGAATAATATGCTGACGCACGGGCGCAGGATTGTAAGCCGCTGCGACGACTCAGTCGCCAAGGTCGTCGGCGACAAAAAAATGTTTCTTAGACGGTCAAGGGGTTACGCCCCGCTTTCCGTTGGCATGAACATGGACTGTGAGGACACCATCGCATTAGGTGCGGAAATCAACAACGCAGTATGCGCTGCAAAAGACGGTAAGTGCTTCATGTCACAGTACATAGGTGACTGCTCAAAGCAGAAGACTGCAAAGTTCATGGAAGATGCTGTTGAGTCACTCATTAAGATGACACGCCTAAAACCGAAAAAGATAGTATGCGACATGCACCCAGGATACGCTTCCACCGAATATGCGCAAAGGCTTTCGGAAAAATACGGTACTGAACTTCTGAGAGTCCAGCACCACATGGCGCATGTCGAATCAGCAGCAAGAGAGCACTCGCTGACAGAATATGTCGGCATAGCAGCTGACGGACTGGGGTACGGGGCAGACGGCACACTCTGGGGAGGTGAGGTATTCAACTCAGACGGGGGCGTCATTGAAAGGGTTGGAGGACTCCAGACCCAGCCTCAGCTTGGAGGGGATTCATCTGCAATATACCCTAAAAAGATGCTTTTCGGCATACTTTCAGATATTGTCGGCGAGGGCGAGCTAACGGATTTGGGGCTTTTCCCTGAAGCTGACAGTAGGCTGTATCTTAGGCAACTAGATGAGGGCTTCAATGTCGCCCAGACCTCAAGCGCAGGCAGGATACTTGATGCCGTAGCCGCTTTCCTCGGCCTTTGCGATGAGAGGACATACGACGGCAGGCCTGCGATGATTTTGGAATCAGCTGCGACAGAACCTCTGAGGCTTGAGCCCAAAATCACAAATCATGAGGGCAGAGAGATACTTTCAACAAGCGAGCTTTTCAGATTCCTTTTAGAAAACAAAAAAGAGGATGTTGGAATCTTGGCAGCCACGGCTCAGGCATACTTGGCATCGGGACTTTATGAGATTGCCGAAAAAACGGCAGGCGACAGAGAGATAGTTTTCAGCGGCGGGGTCGCATACAACAAGATGATAACTGGCTACATGCTCGAAAAGGGGGTTCTCATTAACAAGGATATTCCAGCAGGCGATGGTGGTGTGTGTTTTGGCCAGGCATGTTTTGCAAACAAAATTCAGTGATTGTGGCTTGTGCCAGTCATGTGGTGTCTTTTGTGGGATATCTCACCTGCGACATCCTTGAACGATGCTAGGTCTTTTGAGGATGTTTTGATTATTTTCGCGCCAGCACCTATGGATTTCAGGTCTCGCAGATAGTCTTTCTCGCTAAATCCTGCAGCTTCTGCAAGGTCTATTTTTGATATCACTATCGCGTCGGCTTCAAGAAATATCAGGGGATATTTCCTTGGTTTGTCGCTTCCTTCTGTGGTTGAGCTGATTACTATGTTCATGTGCTGGCCGAGCTTGACTTGAGCTGGGCATACGAGGTTTCCGACGTTTTCGATTAGGAGGTATTTTTTGCCTGAAAGGTCCATGTCCATGAGGGCCTTGTTTATCATCTGTGCGCTCAGATGGCATCCGCTGTGTGTGTTAATCTGGTGCGCGTATATGCCTAATGCCTCAAGCCTTCTCTTGTCGATGTCAGACTCCAGATCACCCTGTATCACGGCTAATTCGTCTTTTGGCAGGTGTTTTGCGAGGGCTTCGATGAAGGATGTTTTCCCGCAACCTGGTGCGCCCATTATGTTGACGCAAAGGATGTTTTTTTCGCTCAGATGCTGGCTGTTGTGTTCTGCAAGGGCGTCGTTGACTTCGTTTATCGAGCGCTCAACAACAACTGTCTTTTTCCCGTTCCCGCACCCGCATGTGTCGCACATTTTACCTCAATACTCTATCTCTTTAATGTATAAATCCTTGCCAGACACTATCTCGATTCCTGCTTTGTCACATGTTGGACAGAGTATCTCGCCCATATCTTTGATTTTGCGCTCTTTGCCGCATTTTTTGCACTTGACCACTGCAGGTTCTGCGCTTATCGCAAGCTCACATTCTGACAGGATTTGATGTTGCGAGCGAAGAAGGTCGAAGTACATGAGTATGGGTTCTGGGCAGTAGCTACTCAACGCCCCCAACACTGCCAGTATCCTCTTTGGTTTTGGGATGTTTTTTTTTGCGCACTCTTTTTCCGCCAGCTCAATCAAAGCCTCCGTAGCCCCTAGCTCGTGCATTTTAGCATATCCTCGGCACAATATTGCCCCTTGGAGTCGGCAGAACGCTTTTTCCAAGAAATGTTTTCACAACCACTTTACCGGATTGCGTGATTTCGCCGATGACTGCGGCGCTTGGATTGAATTTCCTGAGTCGTTTCACCGTCTCGTCTGCGTTCTGTTTTTCTGCAACGCAAATCAGTTTGCCCTCGCATGCAAGCGACAGTATGTCAAGGCCGAGCATCTCGGCGACTTTTCTAGCTTCTTTTTTGGCTGGTATTTTCTCCTCTGAAAGCTCCATTCCGACACCGTGTCTTTGGCAGATTTCGTTGGCTGCCGCGGCAAGCCCTCCCCGCGTCAGGTCTTTGGCGCACTTTATCAGGCTCCTTACGGCCTCAATCTCTCCTGTGAGGGCTTTAACGTCGGATTTCAGGCTGGTTTCGTAGTCGAATCTTTTGGAAAGAATCGCGACAGCGTGTTCACCCAACCCCCCTGACAATATGATTTTGTCGCCTGGCTTTGGCTTTTTTGTGAGAAGCTCCTCCTTCTTGGCTGAGCCGACGCCTGCGGTGTTTATTATTATCTTGTCGAGTTTGCCCCGGGGCATAACCTTTGTGTCGCCTGTGACGACAGGTGTGCCCGCTGCATCTGATGCCGTCTTTACCGACTTTATTATTTTGTCGAGGTCTTCTTGGGGGAATCCCTCTTCGATGACGAGCGAAAGCGATATACCAAGGGGTTTTGCGCCCATGACTGCGAGATCATTTATTGTGCCGCAGACTGCGAGATATCCTATGTCGCCTCCGGGGAAGAATATTGGGTCGACGACGTATGAGTCTGAGGTGAACACGAGGTTCCTGTCTTTTGGGAACTTGACAGTTGCTGCGTCGTCGTCGCAGCTGCGCCAGCTTCCGCGTTCTTTGAATGCGAATGATTTTATGAGCTCGTTCATCTCAGCCCCTCCCGCACCGTGTGAAAGCTTTATCATTTTCCGTACCTGTACGATATCGCGCATGTGCCCTCAGCAGACACCATGCATGCGCCGACTGGATTATCTGGGGTGCATGATTTCCTGTATAGCGGACACTGAGTAGGGTTTGCTGCACCCAGGAGTATTTCACCGCACCTGCATCCTTTGTTTTCTTTGATCTTAACGCGGGAGATTATGTCGGGGTAAATTTTTTTAGCGTCAAGTGATGTGTCTTTGACTTCAAGGCCTGATTTCGGGATTTCTCCAAGGCCTCGCCATACGCTGTCTTCGACTGTGAAGTGTTCTGCCATCATCTTCTGGGCTATTGGGTTGCCTTCTTCACGGACGACCTCAGGGTACGCATTTACTGTCTCGTCTCTTCCTTCACGTATTAGCCCGCATAGCGCCCTTATTGCCCGCAGTATCCCCTCGCAGCTGAATCCTGATATTGCCTGCGGGAGTCTTATATCCCGATAGGGTTTGACACCTATTATTGTGGATACGTGCCCTGGGTCTATGAACCCGTCTATGCCCGCACCAGAGTCTGCGAGCATCTTAAGTGCTGGGGGCACTAGCTTGTGTACTGAGTAGACGCTGACCCCCTTTTTCAGAAGGTAACAGGTCATGGGAGTTGTAGTCTCAAAGCCTATTCCGAAAAATACTATGTCCTGATGTTTTTCTTTAAGTACCATCACCTCGGTTGCGGAGTACACATCATATACTTTCGCGCCTTGCGCTCGCACCTCCTCAAGTGTTGAGGTTGAGCCAGGCACTCTTAGCATGTCGCCGTATGTTGCGACCGGCACGCCCTCGGCTGCGATTGCTAGCATGGAGTCGATGTCTTTTTGTGGGCTAACGCACACCGGGCATCCTGGACCAGATATTAGCCGTATGTTTTTTGGGAGTATGTCCCTTAGGCCATAGCGCATTATGGTGTTGGTGTGGCCGCCGCACACCTCCATCAATGTTATGTCGCGACCTATCTCTGCTGCGGTCTTTCTTATCTGCCTGAGGTGCTCTTCGGTCGTCTTATCCATGTTCGAATAGGCTGCTGATTAGTTTGAGCGTTTCTTGGGCGGTTTTTTTGTCGAGTTTTTCTATTGCGAACCCCGCGTGTATCAGAAGGTAGTCGCCGACCCGCGGGTTTTTCACAAATGATGTGTTGACTTTCTTTTTGACGCCGCCGTAGTCTACGGTGGCTGTGTCACCTTCTACAGAGGTTATTTCGGCAGGTACTGCGTAGCACATCGTATGTTCACTAAAGAATTCAGAGTTATATATCAGGTTAAACCGTTATTTGCCGACTATTGCGTCTATGAACCATTCCTTGTCAAAGCGCCTAAGGTCTTCATATTTCTGGCCCACCCCCACGTATATTATGGGTTTTCTAGTGGCATATGATATGGAAAGGGCTGCGCCGCCTTTGGCGTCGGCGTCCATTTTGGAAAGTACTGCGGCGTCGAATCCAACTACTTCGTTGAAGGTCTTTGCCTGCTCGACTGCGTCATTTCCTGCGAGTGCGTCGCCTATGAACAATGTCAGGTTTGGTTGGTTGACGCGCATAATCTTTTTCAGCTCCTCCATAAGGTTGGCTTTGGACTGCATCCTGCCTGCAGTGTCTGCGAGTACGACGTCAATGTTTTTGGCTTTCGCGTGCTCGACCGCATCATATATGACGGCTGCTGAGTCTGCGCCCCTCTGGTGCGTTACGACCTTGACGCCGAGTTTGTCGGCGTGTTGTGTGAGCTGCTCTATCGCACCCGCCCTGAAGGTGTCGCCTGCCGCAAACACAACTGACAGCCCGGACTGCTTGAGAAGATACGCAATCTTTGCCATGGTCGTGGTCTTGCCTGTTCCGTTGACACCAAGCAGCAGTATCTTATATGGTCTTGGGCCGCGCATTATCTCGTCGATTAGGTCTAGTTCTTTTTCTGGTGTGAGCGCATCGGACAGCACTTGCCGTATTGCGTCTTTTATGTCATGAGATGATGTTGACGTGCCGATTTCAAGCTCTGAAAGTCTTTTCCCCAGCTCTTTGGCTAGGTAGTCTGATGTCTCAACTGATACATCAGATTGCAGGAGCTCTGTGTGCAGGTTCCACATAAGCTCGTCGACCTCGGATTTTGATAGGTTTGCTTTGCCAGATATTGCGGCCTTGACTTTTGTCGCGGCTGATATGCTGTGTGGGTTTTGCTCTCGCACAGAGGATACGAATTCGCTGATTT
>CAYXON010000087.1:0-5492 GCA_964467145.1 uncultured archaeon
CATGGAGATAGATGTAACCCACCTTGGTGTGGCATTCGGTCTAGGGGCTGCCGCATATGCAGCTTGGAAGATAAGCAAAGCCTCCTCCAAGATACTATTTTCTGAAATACGATTCAACAGACTCAACAATGAAATACAACTATATGTCGAAAACAAAGGCGACAAGACACTCTACGTCAAACCCGAAATCCGGGTAGTCAGGTTCACACCCCTTGACGAGCTGAAGTGCCGCACAACATCTGGCGACCAGTCAATGCCGATGATGAACGGGGCATCAGGACTCATAAAAGGGTATGACCTCATAGGCGCCCAAAACGGCCCAATAGCGGTAAAACCCAAGGAAAAAACCATAGTAACCTACCCTCTGGCAGGTGGGGAGAATCTAAGGCTCTATGACACGATAAAGGTTGATTCAACCTACGGCTCAAACCCCTACCAACTTGGCGCAACAGCATCAGGAACCGTTAGGGTGACGCTATCTGGTGAGGAAAGCTACTCAGACGAATTATTTGGATACTTAAACGACACGCCCTCGGAAAAAAAGCAGGATCTACAAGAGGACATCCCTAATCAGCAGGAAGAAAATCAAAAGGAAGCACAGTTCACAGAATCATTTGATGGTGGGCTTGCGCAGTCGCCGACGTACCTGCCGCTCAACGACGGCGGAATACTGCCCCGAAAAGAAGTCAGCGACATGTACTCCACAACCTCACTCGCAAGAACCAGCATACTAAACCTAATAGATTCACTTGATGAAGATTCACTCGAGGATGAGCCGCTCATCGAATGTGTTAGCTCAGATCAGATTAGACTTAAGCCAAGGCACAAGAAGATACTTGGTGCACTCGAAAACGAGACCACCGTATCTGCTAAGGAGCTCGCCAACAAACTCGAGCGCGACCACAAGACAGTAGCAACAGACTTGAGGTACCTTATGAGAAATGAGCTAATAGACAGGGTGAAGATAAAAGGCACCTACAAGTACTTCATCATCCGCGGCGAAGATCAGGTAGTAATACACTCAGAACATCAACCTGGCGCACACGACAGGGACTTGTCAGAGCTCACCTGAAAAATCTACTTCTAATAAGGCTTAGGCCCGCTCCGATTCTTCCTATTTTAGAGCCGATTTTTTTGCCCAACCCCAGCTCCCTAATCATTATCCTGTTGAGTTTCGGCGGCTTTAGCAATTCGTCAATCTTCTGGTTCAACTCAGGCATCTGACGCTTTATCAAATCCCGAATTATCCTATCCCTTATCGACTCAATAGAACGCCTGACTCCACCCATCAAACCCATCATTTTCAAACGCTGCTTGAGAGCGGGTTGCCGTCTGCGTCCAAAACAAGCGGCACAACAATTATGCTCAACTTCGGAAGCTTCTTTTTGAACCTTATTGTGTTAATCTCCTCAGCCCTCAAAAGCGTCTCCTCACTTACGACTATGCAGTCTATGTCCTCACTTAATGTAGCGACTCCGTAGCTGTCGTTAATCGGCACAACCTCATACTCTTTGCCAAAGCCTTTCACAAACTTATCGACTGCCGATTTTCTTGCGCTGAACGCGCTAACTGCCCTTGTCCTGAACCTTGCCGCGAAATCATCAGAAGTCAACCCTATTACAACACTTTTTCCGTTTTCAAATGCGCAACCCAAAACCCGCTGGTGACCCTCATGAAGACCGTCAAACGTGCCCCCAACAACAATTTTTGAAAACATCTCAGATAAACTATTGGATATACAATATTAAATCTAATACCTGACTGTAACCGGACTCTGCCGCACTTCATCTGGAAAAAGGGCGTCGCTGACAACGTACTTGTTTCTGCTCTCAGGTACTGTGACATCTACTCCGCAGCCCTTCTCAAGAACCCTGACGCCCATACTACTAGCTTTCTCAACTATGAATTCCATCATCTCAGCGTCATAGGTGTTGTTTCCTGGATAAGATGGCTCAACAATTATTGACACACCCTCAGAAGATGGGAGAAGCCTGAAAACCCTTCTGGCGACAGTATTGTCCTCCCTTCTTATCTCGACCTTTTTGTTGAACCATGAAACAGGATAATCAAGTAGTGCCTTGTTGAAGCTGGTGGGAGTCACCCACTGAAGGCAGCTGAAGACGGGGAATACTCCAGTGTTGAGCATGTCGACGAAGTCGTCGGTTTCCACAAGCTCGGCCTGCCCAAACAGCATACCCCTAAAGCGGTTTATCTTGTCTTGTATAACTGCTCTAGTCTGTGGTGACTCCTCAGCCAACCCGACCTCATTCATCGCAGTCCAAAGACCCCTCAGGTCCCTGTCAAAATCTTTCGCGTGGGTTGTGGTGTCCCAGGTTTTATGCCCTATGCTGGTAATCTTTCTTCTTATCTGCTCAAAGGAGGAGAGAGACTTAGGCTTCACCTCCCCGCTTGCCACAGCTTTGGAGTAGAGACTGCCTACCGAGTCAACGTAGTCCCTTAGCTCAACCAGAAAATCATCAAACTCGTTAGGTCTCAATGATATCTTGTATCTTCTGTTGTGCATCCAGTTACTTCTTTGCGCTTCAGTTAACTTCTCAAAGCCAGCTGGCAAATTACCTTCTGCATCACGCCCGAATCTGTAGTCGCTAAAATCACCTGCCAAGTGCTTGCGGGTCATGGTCGCTAAAAGATTAACCTGATATGGGGGCAGAAAAGCCGTTAATGAAGAGAGTATCTGCGGCAGATTAGAGCTATTATTATCAAGCATAGCTGCTAGAGTAGCGTTCTCGCCAGACCCTACCCCCATCTTCTCGCAAGCCATTGTAAGGCACTGCCTCCGTAAATCCCTTAAATGTCCCTCAGCATCCTCGAAACCAGATTCTGCGCGGATGCCGTGCATCTCAGCTATAGTAGTCCACCTAAGAATGCCGTGCGCATGCCTCCCACCAAAAGCCGATACCCTGTCTAAAAGACCCCTCTTGTCAGGGTAATCAGATTTCAAAAAAAGAAGAAGGGTTCTCGTGAAATTGCTGTTCCCCCCAATATAACCTAAATCAAGTCCTGGAATATTAGCATCATCCCTGTACACGCTCTTAAGGAGAAGATAAGCCGTCATAGGCATCCTTTCACAAGCCCGCGACAAATCAGGCTCATAAGCTACCCCATTCAATTCTTCTCCTTTGCCTACTCTGACGCCCTTAACAACTTCTGCGAAATCAACCCAGAAGTCATCGTCAAAAAGCCCCTGTCTAATCAATCCCTCATAAAGCTTCTTATGACCCCACTCACCTACTACTCCTGTTCTGCCAATCGCTGGCAGACCCTCAACTAAAAGCCTGGTCTGCTGGTCTGACACATTGTTTGCGAACTCTACATAGTTTCTGAGTGTCTCCTGCTCAAGTATTATACCTGACTTAATGCATGCCCTAAGCCCAGTGTTCAATACACTATCATAAAAAAGATTATCTCCCCCCCTAACATAACCAAGCAATTGGGCGTCGTGCTTAAGCCCCCAGCAAGCCTTGCAATGTCCGGTCTCGATAAAATGCCTGAATGAATGCCTCACAACCCAAGGAGTCTTGTCCCCGCAGTACTCGCCAGCCGCGACAATGGACTTCAAACCATCATCCAAGCTCAAATCTCTGACAATAAGGTCTGACTTCATAAGATACGATGCCGCCTCCCCGAACACGAAACCGTTCGTGTTCCTCATATGCCCCAGGTGCTCAAGCAATAACGGCGCTGCAACAACAAACCTGTCATACACGCCCATGAAACTGGAAGAATTTATTCCTCTCCTTGCGAGCTCACCAGTTGCCGGGATACACCGTCTCAAATCCGCAGGATTAACTCTTTCAAGAGCAGCTTTTTCAGAGACTGAAACATACCCAGAACCTCTGAGAAACTCTCCGACCAGCCTCCTAGACTCCTCAGTCGGACCGTCCATAGGTTTTGGGAGCAAATCAACCTCCCGGGTTCTGAACTCCAACATAATAAAAAATGGGAAACACACTCTATTAAACCATCTTCAGAAGGAACCCTAGGCTCTCTGAGAAGAACACTGATATCAACGTCACAAGCACTCCGGCTAGTATTACGCCTGCGGCGATGGCTGCTGCGGCTTTTTTGTTTTTGACCCCTAATATGTGGGCTGCGAGTGCCCCAGAGTATGCGCCTGTTCCGGGCAACGGCACCCCGACAAACAAAGCCAGCCCCCACATCCCGTATTTGTCGACGTATGGTTTGGCCTTTGTGCGGGTTTTGCCGATAAACCTCTTAAGCGGGGTTTTTTCCATAAGCTCGAAAAACCAGTCCAAAAAAACAAATGATGGATAGATGACTGCGACATTCGCTGCAACAGAAACGAGAAAAACAAAAACCGGGTTAAGTTCAGCCTTCAGGATGCCATACGGTATCCCGCCCCTAAGCTCAATCCAGGGGAGCATGCTAATCAAAATAACATACCAGATATCCTCCATCCCAAATCCTTAGGCGCCAAAATAAATAAATACCCGGTTGTGGTAGTTTTTTAAAGGCACCCCCCCATAATATTGACTATGTTCGACGGCCTGTACACGAGACTAACAGCCAAAATAGACTATAAAGTCCTCGCAGCACTAACCCCCGCATTCGCTGCCATCATGCTCGTTGTCATACTTACAAACGGCCTCGAATATGGCATAGACTTCAAAGGCGGGATGTGGATAGACATACTCACAGACCGGCAGCTTGAGACCACACAACTAAGACAAATCGAGTCTGACCTATCCCTAAAAGGGTTGAAGGACGTCAAAGCATCTGTTGGATACGACATCAACACAGAACAGAACAAACTCACGATACAGACGACAACGGTTGTCGAAGACAAAACAGAGGTGCTCGCAACACTCGCAGAATATGCGGGAGAACTCATAGAATACGACACAGCAAAAACAGACCTAAGCAAAAAACCGCAGGCTGAGCTGAAAGACAACCTAGAAAAAAGGCTCAAATACGAGATTGACATATCCTACAAAGAACCATCGCTGACTATCGTTGGCATGGACCTTGTGAAAGAAGACCTCGACAGCGCACTAACATACTACCTGGGTGAGCCAGTCTCAGTACAGCTGTCAAAGAAAAACCTGAACATGCGCTCAGTCGGACCCACACTAGGTGCCACATTCAGAGAACAAGGATTCAAGGCGCTCCTCGCATCATTTGCGCTAATGTCAATCGTTGTATTCCTCGCATTCCATGAACTAATCCCCTCAGTTGCGGTAATACAAGCTGCTGTATGCGACATAACGATAGCACTCGGCGGCATGAGCCTTCTTGGGATACCGCTTGAGCCAGCGACAATAGGCGCGCTCCTGATGCTAATAGGATACTCCGTGGACACTGACATCATGCTAACATCGCGGACACTCAAAGACAGAAGCGGTGAATTCAACGACCAAGTCGAGGACGCGATAAAGACAGGACTAACAATGTCCGCCACAACACTCATCGCACTCGGGGCAGGATACATAATCTCAACAACCCTCACCAAG
>CAYXON010000088.1:0-5339 GCA_964467145.1 uncultured archaeon
CCGCTTATGACATATTTCATTAACATGGCTTTGATATCAATGCCATACGCCCTACTTTACTCACTTGTCCTCGGGCTAATGAGAGCCAGAAAAATAAGGGAAGTAATATCCCTGATGGGTGGCAGAAAAAACGCAATTCTACTCGCATTAAGCATTCTACCCGCTCTCTCAGCCATGTATCTGGGCCTTACAGGGCTTGCCCGCATATATCTTATAGTGCCATTTTTCGTTTTGGCAACAGCCTACATGAAGGCTGTTGAGAAAATACTGCTCACTAAGGAGATAAATGTTTCAGAACTTAGGGTGTGGGACATACTAGCAAAAGACGTTGTTGTGGATGGTGTGAAAATAGCAACCAAAAGAAACATTGAGGGAGTAACGCCCGAACAGGTTGAGCGGATAAAACAGCTCGCGCAATCGGGTGGCATACCTGGCAGGATAGAGATACGCTGGGGAATAAAATTTGTTCCCGCGCTTTTCATCTGCTTTCCACTAACGCTCGCGTTCGGTAACCTACTTGAGATTCTCTTCAGACTTGTTATCCAACTTCATTAGGGCAAGTCCAGTCTTTCTGTCGTGTAGCCTCTCGATTTTTTTGTCAAAGCATCTGATGTATGCTTCGCCAGCGAACACCCTCGCACCAACCAGGTGTCCACCCAATGATGTGTTGTCTTCGCGGCTAAGGCACGCGTGAGCGTGGACGAAGTGCACACCGTCTTTGTAGCATATGTTTCCCACGCAATGCAGTATCTCCATCGGCTCATCATAGTCTGTGAATGTGTATTCTTTTTTGACCTGATCGTAGTATCCGACTCTTGCACTCTCGACAGCGCCGATAACTGAGAAATACGCGGAATTCACTTTGTTTTCGACTGCGAAAAGTGTCAAAGCATCAATCAAGTCCTCACCATTTTCAAAGCCAGCAACATAAGATGCTTCCTCAGAAACCCTAGCCTTTTTCATAAGCCTTATATTTACTTTTAAGACATTTATTACTCTTATGGCTTCCGCCAAAAGCATACTCAAACAGAGCATACCTGTTTTCACACTATGCTCGGTTGGCGGGGTCGCAGCTGGGCTGATACTTGAGGCGCTTAAAGAGGACCTTAGCCTAATACCTGGGATTCTGATACTTTTGCCTGCGATACTGGGGATGCGCGGCAACATAAGCGGCGCACTCGGCTCAAGACTCGCGTCAGCCCTGCATCTGGGGCTACTTGAGCCAAAACTCAGGTGGAATCAGACGCTATCTGACAATCTCAAGGCTTCACTTCTTCTGAACACTATGATGGCGTTTCTGTCCGGGATACTAGCGTACTATGTCTACTCGATTTCAGGATACTCTGAACACGCGCCAGCCAGCATAATACACCTAACCTTGATTTCAATCATAGCAGGCACACTCGCCGGAATACTCCTTTCTGTTTTGACTGTGTATATTGCAATATTCACTTACTCCAAGGGGCTTGACCCAGATAACGTTCTTGCCCCGTCTCTTGCAACAATAGGGGACATACTAACCGTATTATGCCTTCTTTTTAGCATAAAACTGGTGTTGTGGGTGTTTTAAATCATGTTAATCAAAAAAATAACAAGAGTTGAAATAAATGGATGAAGACATTGAATTGGATGAAATAGCTGAAGAGGCTATACAGCGGAAAAGAAGCGTCAAGGAGATACTTGCGGAGATGAAGGACACATCAGAGCTGATAATAGACCTCGCGTACTCCGCGCTTTTGACCAACAACCACGACATAGCCGAGGAGGTCGAAGACCTCGAGGAGCTGATGGACAATCTCCAGTACGAGATATCCATAATGTCAATGCTTGCTGCAAGAACTCCAGAAGAAGCCGCAGACCTCACAGGCATACTACAGGTCGCACGGTCTGCTGAGATGATATCTGATGCAGCCCGCGACATAGTCGAAGTAGTTCTTAGGGGAGTCGGCGACCACCCGATATATCAGAGCCTGTTTGATGCAGGCGAGGACAGGGTTCAAAAAATAAATGTCCTCCCACAATCAGATCTCGCCGGAAAAACCCTCGGAGAATACAGGCTTTTCACAGAGACTGGATGCTACGTCAAGGCGATAAAAAGAGCCGGTGAATGGATTTACCGCTCAGGAAAAAACACGGTTATCCAATCCGGTGACATGCTTATTGTTACTGGGACTGACCAGTCTATTGAGAAGCTAAGGAAGATATGCTGCAACTAATGGGGGATAACAACCCCCCTAGTTCTTAGTTTTTACGATTATCCTATCACCAAAAGATATTATGTCCTTCTTCTGGAAAACCCTTTTTTTCGTGTGAACCTCCTTTATCTCAAGGTTTTCAACAACCGCTTTCGTGACTTTCCCCAGTTTTTCACCGCGTTCGTTAGCCACTTCCCTGCCTTCGGTCTCCCTCATAAGCCTGCTTATGACCTTTATCTCAGGCCTGAAAAAGTACTCTGTAAGCTTTATCCACATGGCAAGAGAGAGCAGAACTATTGTGCCTGAGAATATGAAATTGCCAAAACCAAACTCTTCATTCACTACATAGTTTGCGACAGACTCAAGTATTATCTTTATCACCATGATAAAGGCTGCGAGCACGAAATACCTTCTCACCTGCATGAATAGTTTAAGTTTCCAGTCATCTATTATCCTCGCAAGTATCGCTATCCCCAAAGCAGTCATCACAAGGTTCAGGCTGCTGGAATTAAGTATGAAAAGTCCGACAGTATTCAATGAAGTTTGTGAGTCCGTGAACTTGAGATTTGACCTCTGCAGGTCCTGGTACGCATATGCTCCGCCGAGCGTGAAAGTCACAAGAGCTATGAAATACAGTAAGGTGCTAATCCTCTCAACACTTAGCGATTTCAGGAAACCGCCCACCTTCCTGAACAACTCCTGCTCCCACCCGAACCCCTTAATTATCAGATAAGCGCCTATCACAGACATAATCCAGCTTAGTGCCTGCGCACCGCCAACTGCAAGAAGTATCAGTATCACACCAGGTAGTCCGAATAAAAGTCTCGCCAACTCGGCGTCTGCCATAACCTCCTTCATGAAGTTCGCGAATTTGAAATACGCCTTCTCAAGCTCCTTACTCTGCCTGACGACGACGCGGTTGACAGAATCTATCTTAACCCGCGACTGTATTATCGGAATCAACTGCTCGTCATCCAAACCGTCTGAGACGAACACTACAGTCTCTGGCTTCATCTGCGCCATGACGTCATCAAGTTGCTTGCCGATTTTCCTATCAGATACTATCCCCACCCGATCATCTCCTGTGAGCGTCACAACCTCAAGCCCCAGCTCATTTGACATCTTAAGAGCTGCATAAAGGGCGTTCACGTCCGTGTCTGTAGGATCAGCCAGTGCGAGCTTCTGTGCAGTTTCAAGGTTTCTGTCATATCCTATAACTGGCCCTACGACATTTGCCTTGCGCCCGATGTCGTCGTCGCGGTCAACACAGATTATGAGGGACTTCACATTAAGTTAATACTCTCTCTAAAATATATACTCAATACAGAAACGAGACTAGACAACGCCCGAAAATGCATTTAATCAGTCTTTTACCACGACTACTTTGCTGACTGCGTTGACTGCGTCATATGGTATAACGTAGTTGCCTTCCTTATCCTTTGGGTAGGCGACCCTCATGGGAACCTCCACAATGGGTTCAACGATTATGCTCACGAAGTCTCCTGTGCTCTCGTCAACTATTACGTCATCTAGGCGGCCGAGTTCCTCGCCCCCTACAGTGATAACGGGTTTCCCTCCCAGTTGCCTGGCAATAATGTAAGTCACCATGTTTTTTACCCCAGTGGTTTGATACAACTTATTAAGTATCCAGCTTTAAAAACAATACTATGCTTGATGAAACGCGTCGAAGGCTCCTTGAAAAGCAGCACTATCAACTGGTCGGCGCCCACTCCGCAGTAAAGCCTTGTACCTGGCTTAAAAAGGCCCTGCGGGGTGAGGGTTTCTGTTACAAGCAGAAGTTCTACGGCATAGAAAGTCACAGATGCATGCAGATGACTCCAGCCGTCGCCTGGTGCACCCACTCGTGCGTCTTCTGCTGGCGAAACACGGACATGAGTTCGTCTGGTGATGATATGATCTGGGAGGAGCCTGAGGAAATAGTCAGTCAAAGCATTGAAGCCCACAGGCAGGCAATATCAGGGTTTGGTGGAAACACTGTGGTAGACCCCAAAAAACTGAATGAAGCCCTTAACCCTAACCAGGTTGCGGTAAGCCTTGCTGGCGAGCCCACCCTGTACCCCTATCTTAGCGGCTTGATAGGCGAGTACAAAAAAAGGGGTATGACAGTTTATGTCGTCACAAACGGCACAAGACCCGCGGCCATAAAGTCCCTTGATGTTCTTCCAACAAACTTTTACGTCTCAGTCGTCGCCCCAGATGAGCTCACATACAAGCGGGTATGCGCACCCCAGATATCAGATGGGTGGGAGCGTATACAAAAGACTATCGAGTTATTCCCCTCACTTGACACCACCACAGTCGTCCGCGTGACTGCAGTGAAAGGCCTTAACATCCGCGACCCAAAAGGATACGCCAAACTAATATCTGCAGCAGAGCCTGATTTTGTGGAGGTGAAAGCTTTCATGTATGTTGGCGGCTCACGTCTAAGGCTCACGATGGATAACATGCCAACACACGATGAAGTCAGAGCATTCGCGCGTGAAATCGCAAAAGAACTCTCCTACAAAGTTAAAGACGAGAAAACTGAAAGCAGGGTAGTGTTACTTTCCAAAAACTAATTATTCATCAGAGTCTTCATCTCAGCATCCAATTCCCTGATTCTATCTATTGTCGGATGGTCTTTGCCGAGACGTTGTTCAAATTTTTGGATAGCATCGTCTATTGTTATCCGTTTGTTTCCCTCAACGAGCTTGTCAGCGTAGCAGATGATTTTCTCCTCGAGAGTGTGGGGCAGATAGTCCTTTGGTGGAAGCCCTAACTTTTCAGCATCATCTTTTGTTATTCCCCCGCCGATGTGGCACTCACAAACTCTTGCAAGCCTCGGATGTTTTGCCAATATCTTTGCGCCCTCAACCCCGTGTAGTATCCCTTGTGTTCTTGCCCTTCCGATGTCATGGATGAGGCCTCCAACCTCAACAAACCCCACATCGACCTCATGGCCTTGAGCCCTTATTTTCTCCGCCACTTCAACAGAATACAAAGAAACAGTTAAACAATGTTCAAAAACGTTTTTTTGGATGTTTTGTCTCAAAAGCAGACTCTTAGCTTCTTCAACATCAAGCATCTTCACATCTGAGCCAACAAACTATTTAGCCTTGAGACCTCAGACACAATATCGTCGAT
>CAYXON010000089.1:0-5315 GCA_964467145.1 uncultured archaeon
TGTCAGCTTATGTGGTGCTGTCCCGCACAATGAGCTTGCGCAACACCTCCGACAATCCGACGCGTTAATGATAACTTCTGAGTTTGAGGGGTTTGGGATGACTGCTGTTGAAGCCTACTCCACAAAGACGCCTGTTGTCGCATTCAGGGTGGGTGGCCTAACGGACATAATAAGCGATGGTGTTGACGGGTTTCTCGTTGATGATGATAAAGAGTTTGTGGAAAAGACGGTGCGGTTTTTGGAAGACTGCGAGTTGAGAGAAAAGATGGGGGCTAACGGGAGGGCAAAGGTTGAGCGTGAATATTTGCCGGAGAAAATATCTGATAAGACGATAAAGGCATATTCAGACGTCTTAATGGAAAAAGATTAAGAACTTCTTAAAACGTGTTTTCTAGCCAATACTACGGCTCCTATGGCTATCTGGGCAAGTATTAGTGTTGTCCTGCTTATGATGGCTGCTGAAAATCCCACCTCCTTTTCAAGTCCGAAAAAAGAGGTTGTCTCAGTGAATGCAACCTCCCTAACACCGAGTCCAGCAGGTATCGGCGAGAAAAAACCACTCAGGTAACTAACCTGGTCTGAGAGTAAAATCGCCGCCAAACTTGGTTGTTGACTGGTCAAACCAGCTATCAACACAAGATATGATGCTGATGAGCAGAACACCATAGCCATGCTAATAAGCAACACCCTAATGAGGACTCCCACGTCCATCCTGCACGCCCTCAGTATAAACTTCCTTACTTTACCCACTAACATAAGGGCTGCCGCCAATGCTAAAGCCAGAACGAGTATCTCCCACCGCCCGAATACTGCTGATGCTCCGATAATAAGTAGTGATGCTCTTGCAAAAACCCCGAAAGCGGATTGTGTCACAAATATCCTCGCAGACTCTTTGGCGCTGCCCACTCTTTCGCGTATCCACGCGATTTTTGGAAGTGAGAAAAATGAGCTTACGACGCCGAGGTTCATCATCTGCGTGTAGAACTCTATTAGCAGACAGTCTAGAAACGATATTTTCCCCTGGGATATGATGTACAGGTTTGCTGAAAGGCTGACTAATCCGACGACAGACAGTGCTAATGATGCGAGCAGATACTCTGGCGCAATACTAAACAGTAATCTAATTATGTCGTAGTCTCTGATGTAGTCTAGGATGAATTTAGCTGCAGTCAAGACCACCAGAATCTTGAACAGAAACAGTATCTTAGCCCAAAATTTCATATCCTAAAATCCCTGATATACTTTAATAATACTCCTGTTTTTAGTATTAAAGGATGGACGCAACCGACAAGCTCGTCGCTTCTTGGATTGTCCTGGTTTTCTGCATTTTATTGTATACTCTTGTGCCTTGGGTGTTCGTGTCTGATGAGGCTACGTATCTTCTTATGGTGAAATCCTTTGTATTGGATGGGCAGTTCCACATATGGAACGGACTTGAGGAGGTGCGCTCAATCGAGCTGATGCTGCCTGGAACGCACCTTGTCTCAAACGGGGTTGAATTCCGCCTATATGGTGTTCCAGCCCCTCTCTACGTGTTCTTGGCAGCTCCATTCTACCTGTTTTTCGGGTTTTTCGGCCTGAATCTGATGAATGTCATATCCTTCTGCGCGATTATCTGGGTCTTGTATCTCTTAGCCTGTATGGTCACCTCTAAGAGGGTGGCTGCAGTAACTGTCTTCTTCTACTGTCTCACCTACACACTGGCTTACTCCCAAATGCTTTGGCCTCATATGTTGTCGGTGCTTCTTGTCCTGTCGTCATTATATCTGATGCTTAGGGCATATCTCGTGGGCGGGGGTGTCTCATCTCTGTTTCTTTCAGGCATTCTTTCTGGCGTGGCTGTCGGCGTAAGGTATCCGAACGGACTTTTTACACTGATACAGCTGGGGTTCATATTTTTTTTCATGAGGTCTTCGCTCAAGCCGTACCTCAGTGGGCTTCTGATTCCGGCGACTGTTTTAGCCTACATGAACTACAGCTTCTACGGGTCGGTTTTTGAGACAAGCTACCCTACAACGGCAGTCAACTACCTAATCTACGTAATTGCAGCACTTCTTGTGTTGTGTTGCGCTGCACTTACTCTATCACGCAAGATTGTTCTGTCGCCTAAGTCGGTTGTGGTTTTGGCTTCGCTTGCTCTTTTGGCGCTTTCTTTTTTTGAGCCAACGCGTGAGCTTATGCTGAAGTTCATAGGTCAAGTATTTGACATGAGGTATATGCCCGGCTATATTGGCGCCTACAAACGCGGCCTTTTGCAGTCAGTACCTTATCTTGTACTCTCTGTTTTCGCTTATCCTGTACTTTCCAAAAAAATCGGCGGAAAAGCAACATCTTTAGTTTTTGTCTTTGCTTTTTCTCAAATATTGATTTCTCCCTTCACGTCTGCTGGCGGCTGGGATGAAACCTATGGGATGCGATATCTTCTCGATTCAGTCCCCTACCTGGTTCTTCTTTCTTTTATTGCAGCAAGTGATATCCTGCAATCTTTTACAGGCCGTGATTTTCTCTTACTAATAGTGGTCTCTTTGTTGTTTTGCATTTTTTTGTTGTCAAGCATAAACCACTTATTTGCGTATTCTGGGGTTTACCATCACCTGCCTGCTTTGCTTTACTTTGGTCTTTTCGTGGCTACAGCCATTAAAAAGCCATTTATCCGGTGGTTTTTCCCTTTATTGCTGGTTTTGTGCGTTTCATATTCTGTTTGTGTTGCATTCGGCGACTACTGGGTGCTTCATCTTTATAGGGGTGGGGTATCTGCAACGTCCCAGAACATAGCCGACTCAGTATCAAATAACTCCGTAATAGTGTACGCTAAATACTCTGACTACCCCCTGTTCGCACCTGCGAAGACGAAGAAGCTCGTACGCCTGGTGATGCCCTCAAATGACGGGGGCGCAGACCTCGACGGCATAATAAGGCACTATAACGATATTGGTGTTCCAGTCTACATAAGCAATGACTACAATGAGATGTGGTACAATACGACAGTTGACTTTGTAGTCTCTAATAACCTTTCAAACGTTTATTTCATGAACTATCAAGCTCACGCTAAAAAATTATTTTAAAAAAAAGAAAAAAGGGTTGGAGTAAAGTTTTACTCCATTGGTCCCCTAACTGTGCCTGATTCTGTGTGTGCTGATGTTATGCTGCCTATCACGACTTGGTATGGTATCGAGACAGTCAGTGAGTACACGTCTGCAGCATTACCTGTGCTTAATCCTGAGACTACTACCTCAAAGTTGTCACCAGCTGATACTGTCGCAGGCGATACTGTTGCCCCGACTGCTACTGTTGTGCCGTCGTTTACTGACGTGCTGGCTGCATTCACAATTACTTGTGTTCCAACGCCGTTTGTGAAAACTGCGTTGAATACCCCTGCATTTGTCAGTCCTGTTGCTGCGAGCTGCGGCTTTATTTTGGCGAATCCAGTGCTTGTCACTGTTGTTCCGCCCATGTTAAATATTCCCAGCTGCCACATGACTATCCCTACAATCATAACTACTAGGATAGCCCATCCGTAGGTCATAAGGTACTCCATAGCACCTTGTCCTTTTCTTCCTATCATTTTGTTTTTTTCACCTCTTTTGTTCATGAATCTCTGGATTCACGTGTTAAACTATTAAGATAAGGTGTTTATAAATAATTAAGGGGTTGTTTTATGAAGGTTTTGGGTGGTGGGGGTCAGACGCTTTATGTTTGGCGTAACATACAGTTGGTAAAAGGGATGGTAATACTATTTTTCACGCTATTCATCCTTGCATTAATACTTTTTTCATTTAATTTTTTCATATACTCGAGTGTTGGCCTTTTTATCATTCCATTGGCCTACATACTTGGTGTCTACTCATATCGTAGCTATCTAATCTGGTGGAGCGGGTCACGGGGGGAAATTCAACTTAATGAAGTCCTTAGGGGGTTGGACGACTCTTATCTGATGATTAACGGGGTTGTATTGGCTCAAAACAGGGGTGACTTGGACTATGTGGTGGTGGGTCCAAACGGCATATTCGTCATAGAAGGTAAGAACTACGGCGGACACATCTCATGTGTCGGCGACTCCTGGAGCAAGGTTCGTTTCACAGGATCTGGCGGTCAGAGGCAGGTTTTCATAGGGAGTCCCAGCAATCAGGTGAAGCGCAATGCTAAGGTGCTTAAGGATTTCCTGCTTGAACACCAGTTTGAGGTGTTCTCTGATGGTGCTCCGCACATCTGGGTTCACGCCATCTTGGTTTTCACAAACCAGAGAGCTAGTCTAGAGCTTGAGTCTCCAACAGTTGATGTTGTGGAGATTGACGACCTTTGCAGCCACATAATGTCGCTGACCTCAGAGTTCACTCTTACTCCCGAGCAGGTGAGGCTTTTCGGGGAGACTATACTCAAGCACTCTCGCTAGTAGGCTATCATGCCTGCAAAGATTGTGCCGAGGACTATCTTGATTGTGATGAATATGAGGATTGATGAAATACTAAGTACTGGTATCCCAGCCACCCCGGACATGGGGTTTCCATCTTTGAGTATTCCAAGAAGTAGAGAGCCGAAAAGCGATGATATCACTAGTATGCCTATTGCATAAAGTTGGAAGTCTGCAGGGGTTATCGATATCGGCTGGATTGAAATAGTTGTCTGGGGAGTGTTCTTTGCGAGCTCTACAATGTCTAGTTTATTCATCATCTCCGAGTATATGGTGATGAACTGGGTTGAGACTGCGAAAAGGAGTGGGGCGCCTATTACTATCGCAAATATTATGAATATTGTCTGGGCGCTCGTCTCTGAAGCCATCTGTTTTTTGAGGTTGTCTTCGGCGCGTATGTCTTGCGCTATCGAAAGAAGCACTGTTGGCAGCTCTCCACCGGATTTCATACCCTCTATCATCAGCCTTATGACTCTTGCGAGTTTCGCGGATTTTATGTGGTTTGTCATCCCCATCAGGGCGTCGGTGAGGGGTATGCCTGTGAGTGTGGATTTGGCAACATCCTGTATCTCCATAGCAAGAGGTCCGAATTCGGGGCGTGCGGAGTTCCAAAGCGCGTTATATGATGTCATCCCTGAGCTCATGTTTTGGGCAACCATTGTCAAAAGGTCTGGCATCGTCTGCTCAACGGATGCCGCTCTGTTGTTTGCGAGTATGTTAAGAAGCAGGAACGGGAGGGCCCACACGCTTCCGAACACAATTGCGACCACGACGTATATTATGGCTGGTGCGGCGCCCGTAAGTTGTGCCATAAGATATGATGTTGCAGATAGCACCAGTGAGTAGACCATCGTTATGCTTATGACCTCCTCGCTTGTCATCTCTACGCCCGCGTAGATTAGCT
>CAYXON010000090.1:0-5309 GCA_964467145.1 uncultured archaeon
GATCAAAACCCTTGATTCTCAGTTTAAACTCTATTGGGGGGGCGGAAGAGGTTGTTTTAACAATTGCCAAAAGGTATGGTGCTGATATTATAACAACGGAAGTCGACTATAAAGCTGTTGAGGCTGCTGGCTTCAAAAACATCAATTTCATAAAAGTCGGAGCAATTGTGGGAGTTCCAGTACTCAAACAGGTTTCCGCATCCATTAGGTTCTGGCTTTGCAACTTCAAAGAGAAATACGACATTTACATATTTAGTGGCAACTGGTGCCTTTCAGCCGCAAGAAAACACCACCCAAACATCTACAACTGCAACAGCCCACCAAGGATATTCTACGACAGATACCAGGCTGAGCTGAAGCGGCTTCGTTTCCCCCAAAAACATGTCTTCATGTTATGGGCGGCTCTGCACAGACCAGTTGACAGGTTTTTTATAAAGTCTGTTGACGTAATGGTCGCAAACTCCGAAAACGTCCGCAGCAGAATCAGAAAATACTACGACAGAGAATCCATAGTCATGCACTCACCAACAGACACCAGCCGTTTCAGGTTCAGGGAATACAGCGACTTTTGGTTGTCTGTCAACAGGTTGTATAGGGAAAAACGGGTTGATCTGCAGTTTGAGGTTTTCAAAAGGCTGCCAGATGAAAGATTAGTTGTTGTGGGCGGATACAGCAAAGGTGAGAGGGCCGAAAAATACGTGGAATCCCTGCTTGCTAAAACACCAGATAATGTCGAGGTCAAGGGCATGGTCTCAGAAGAGGAACTCATAGACCTGTACTCACGATGCAGGGGCCTCATATGCACCGCCGTGGATGAGGACTTCGGACTCACACCAGTTGAGGCCATGGCATCAGGCAAACCAGTAGTCGCAGTCAACGAAGGCGGATTCAAAGAGACGGTAGTGGATGGTGTGACCGGGCGGCTTGTGAAAGCTGATGTTGAAGCGCTCACAACAGCTGTCCGAGAGGTTAGCTCAGACCCTGAAAGATACCGGAGGGCATGCTTGAAAAGGGCTGAGATGTTCGATAAAGAGGTGTTTTTCAGAAAACTGGGTTTAGAAATAGGAAAACTAGCTGTGAAGTAGGAGGGTGAGAATACGCTATTTTTTATAATCCTTTAATCCATATCTTTTGCAATGGATGATAAGGTTCTTTCAGAATTCAAAGGTCGTAGTGTTTTAGTTACTGGAGCTGACGGCTTCATGGGAAGCCACCTAACAGAAGTATTAGTTGATGCCGGAGCTGACGTGCACGCTTTCATACGCTCCACATCAAGCGGGGAGATGAAAAACATAGGTCATCTACTGCGCAAGGTAAAGGTTTTCAGAGGCGATTTGGCAGACCCGCATTCTGTGCGGTTGGCGATTAAGAAACTTAAGGCAAACTCAAAAGACAAGCCAGTCATATTCCACTTAGGAGCTCAAGCCCACGTCGGCGAAAGCTGGCTAAGGCCATATGAGACATTTCAGGTCAACACAATCGGGACACTAAACCTGCTGCAGGCGATAGTTGATGAGGACTTAGATATTTTGAAATTCGATTTCGCAGGCACAAGCGAGGAATTCGGCAACATGGAGGAGGAGATGAAAGACCTCTACACATTCAACAAACAAGGCATCATCATATTCAACGAGAGAAGCCCAGTCAACCCGGAAAGCCCATACGCAGTCTCAAAGGTCGCGGGCGACTTCTTGTGCAAGAATTTCCACAAAGGATATGGTGTACCGACAGTCATCACCCGGATGTTTAACAACTACGGGCCAAGACAAAGCCCCAGATATATCACGGGCACCATCATCACCCAAGCCCTGAGCAAAAAGGATGTAATACTTGGCGCATTAGAGCCCACAAGAGACTTCACATACGTGTTGGATGGAGTCCGCGGCCACTTGTATGCGACAGCCAAGGGGAAAGCAGGCCAGATCTACTCCTACGGGTACGGGGAAGAGATTAGCATAGGAGACTGGGCGAAACTCATACTCAAAGTAGGTGAGGAGGAGGGATTCTGGAAGGGTGTCAAAGTCAAACAAGACAAAACCAGATACCGGCCAGGAAAAACTGATCTTATGCATCTTGGAGTCGACTACACTAAAATGAAAAAAGAGACTGGTTGGAAGCCGAAATACGACCGCGAATACGGAATAAAGGAGACAATCAGATACTACGCCCAAAATAGGGACAAGTGGTGGGGCAGGATTGACTGGTAACGTATTAGTTACAGGATATGGTGGATTCATCGGACAACACCTTTGCAGGAGACTGCTCGCGAAAGGATACTCAGTCGTCGGCGCAGACCTGCAGGATGCAAAGATAGAAGGTGTAAGACACACCAAAATAGATATCACAGACCCCGCGAGCTTCAAAAGTTTGCCAGAGGATAATGACTGCGTAATACACTTGGCTGCAGTCTCGTCAATACCTAATGCCAGCGCAGACTATTTAAAAGCATACGACATAAACGTCGCAGGCACATACAATATCCTAAAATATTTCGCAAAATCTGGTGCGAAACAATTCATATTCGCATCATCTTCAAAAGTCTACGGCCCCCCGAAATACCTGCCAGTGGATGAGAAGCACCCGCTTAGCCCAGATAACACATACGGCCGCTCCAAAAAAGCAGCTGAAGACTTAGTTGAAGCATTCAGCAAGGAGAATAAAGTCAGCTTCACAATCCTTAGACAATTCAACATCTACGGCCCAGGACAATCTAGCAATTTCTTCATCCCAACAGTACTAAATCAGCTCCATGCTGGTGATGAACTGAAACTTGGAGACCTCAATGTGAAAAGAGACTTCCTCTACATAGACGATTTAGTGGACGCATACTTGACTATATTGACTGAGGGAAAAATGGGTTTAAGCACCTACAACATAGGTGGGGGAAAGAGCATACCACTAGATGACGTCGTTAAATCAGCTGCAAAACTCTACGGACGGAAACCAAACATCGCAGTCGACCCCGTGAGAGTGCGCGCTGAGGTTAAAGACATTCGCTCAGACAACAGAAAGATACGGGAACTTGGATGGCAGCCGAAGACACCCCTAGAAGAAGGATTAAGAAAGATTAAGGAGTCAATGTTTTGAGCACCGCATCAACCCAAACAAAACTAAAAAATCACTGCATCCTGCTCATTGAAGCGGAGGATGAACTTATGTGTCATGTAAAGGGTTGAGATAACGAAACACCGAAAATTAACGCATCCTCAAGCTCGTACATCCTAGGGACCTAAGGAGAATATAGTGTTTTAAGGCGTAAAAAATGAATACACCCTGTTACTGCAGGGTATTGTTTTCCTTTGGAGACTAACACAACATATTTAAACATTAGTTACTATAATGGTAACCATATGAATAGGTATTTGAAGTTATATGGGTGGATGTGGGAGGCCTTCGGCAGACGGCAATTCAGTTTGGGGGAGTTTAATTCAGTATTTCCAAGCCCCCAAGCTAAGAAGGTGATGCACGATCTAATCAGCGGCGGCTATTTAGAGAGGATAGAACGTGGAGGATACAAGGTTAAGGAACCCAACACATTCATCTCAGGCATAGTGAATGATAATTTAGAAGGGGAGAATATCCTGCCCAAATCCGAGAGAACTTATGCGTTCTGCTGCAATGACGCTGTGACTGCCTGGACCGACGGCTACTACTTCAGTGGATTCACCAAGGGCTTTAAGCCAATACATATTGAAATATTAGAAAAAGACTCGGAGTATTGGAGGAGATTCTTCATAAAAAACAGCATCGAATACATGATTGATGGAGAAAGCAGAACTTTATTCGGTTTGACATACATATTGCATCCTGTGAAAAGTATCAAATCTGAGGATAAGGACGGCTCACCTGTTGTCTCATTAGATGAGACAGTAAGATTCTGCCAAGAGAACGAGTTGACGTACCGCCCGGCATTAGAATACTTGGACAACAAATTCCATTTGAAATTATTCAAGGAATACCAACACATAAACACCTGAGGTTTTGAAATGAATATTAGGGAGAAATTGTTGATGAGGGAAAAAGAGTGTTTTGAATTCCTTAATGCCATACCACAAAAGACAAAATACGTCCTCGTCGGAGGATATGCAGTAAGTTCCTTCGGCTTCCCAAGATTCGACTTAGACATAGTGATACCTGAGGCTGAACTGAAATTTTTTGAAGAGCTTCTTGGAGAACGCATTTTCACACTCGCATCTGAGAGAAAAAACTTGGATGAAGTCTACGGTGGAGAGTTCAAAAGCTATGGGAAAAGGACTGAACTGCCTGTGAGTGTGGACCTGCTAATCAACTCCATAAAATCCAGACAGACCGGAGCAAGCTACGCGTTTCAGTACCTGCTCAAAAGCTCGGAGATAAGAACAGTAAACGGATGGCACCCAAGCTCAAAAGCAAGTGTTAGGGTCGCAGATAGGGAAATGCTAATTGCGCTTAAAATCAACTCCATGAGGCTGACAGACAAAAGAGATGTAATAATGCTCTGCTACGAAAAACATGATACTGAAAGAATAATAGAACACCTAAAAAGATGCCCCAAAGAGATAATAGAAAAACACCTTCATGAACTGGCCGCATTAATGGAGGATCCGAGGTACATCGACGCCATAAAAGGGGAATTCAGCATAACAGACAAAGTATACCAAGCAGCCACAAAAAACACCAAAAAAACCGTGGAAGAAATCAAAACACAACTAAAATAGTTGTAAGATAACTATTAGCAAATTCCTCGAATATGGAACACCACAGACTTATATACTTAAGTATCCATAGGTATACGTAGGTCTACTTAAGAGGTGTTTTTGATGAATACGACAACCATAAAACTGTATGATGAGACTAAACTGCAACTGAATCAGTTTAGGGAATACAAAAACGAAAGCTACGATGAAATAGTCAAGAAATTAGTCTACATAGCTAAAACAGCAGGGAAAAATCCTAAACTAAGCAGTCAAACAGTCTGTGACATAGAAGCAGCCAGGCAAAGACTTAAGAGTGGGGAATTTTACAGCGAACAACAAGTAGCTAAGATGCTAGGCCTAAAGTGAATCAATAGTACAAAATAAAGTTTGACACAGATGCGACAAATGAGTTAGTAAAGCTGCCACAAGACATATCACACAGGATATACAAAAAAATAGTTGAATCCAAAAAAGACCCACACCACTATTGGATAAAATTAGCTGGCAGAACAGACCATAGGATGCGAGTCGGAGATTACAGGGCAATAACCGACGTCTGGGGAATTAATATATTAATCCTAATATTATGATGGTGAGGATATGCGAGGTTACTCAAATATTAAAAAACATGTG
>CAYXON010000091.1:0-5287 GCA_964467145.1 uncultured archaeon
GAGTGCCGCAGCCATCGCACCATGCGAGCCCGCAGGCGATATCATGTTAAGCATCGCCATCACTGTTATACAAAGTATTAACGCCATAACAGGACCCATTGTTATCCACATTATGGTCTTCATCAGCAGATTCCCGCCGATGCTTCTCGTGTATTCAAAAAAATACAAAAACAGGGTGAACGGGAATATGATGTAAAAAAGGGTTATCATCGCCAATCTGATGAATACTATCAAAACTACTATAAACATGAAAATCGATGCTATCAAGACCATCAGGGGCGCCAGAGTAGAACCTATTATGGTAAGTGAGCTTAAGCTCGCGATAAGCGACCAGACTATCGCTCCAGTGTATACTGACGATATGAAACCCGCGGAACTCACGCTGCTCGCACCCAATAGGCTAACTGTCTTATCGAATATGCTCTCAGAAACAGCGTTTATTATGCTGAAAAGAAGCTTGTATATGTCTTTTGAAATCGCCACAAGCACCAAGGCAGTAATTAATTTAGTGAGCATGTTTTTGGCTTTGCTCCTCTGTCCCGGGTCAATTGCGGAAAATATCATGTGTGCAGCCACCACCACTATCTGTATGAAAAGGAACGGTACAATCATCTGTAATATGACCCTTAAGAGGTTGTCATATGCCTCATAGTCTATTTCGTATGTTACACCGTCCTTGAATAGCTCTATCAGTGCCTTGAACATCTCCGCCATCTGATTCATCATCCACTGCAGGATTTTTTCAAAGACGTATTCAGATAGCACACCAAGTAACTTCTCACCGACTGTGCAGTATGTCCCGGCGGCGAGCACAGTCACAGGCCCTGCGACAATAAATGCTATGCCCCAACCCCAAGCCCTCCACCCACTTAGCTGTCTTGTAGTGCACGCCCTCACATCCTCAATATATTCGACATAACCTGCCTGGACATCAGTTAAAAGAATAAGCAGAACTATGGCTAACACAGTGGTTTTATGTAAGTTCATCTTCAGTATGGGGGTGTTTAAGTATGTGTTTTATGGAAAAATAAGCTCAAAAACAGATTATAAAAAAGAAGAAAAAGATGATGGTTTTGATGCCGTCTTAAAAAACGGCATCAAAACAGTTTTTTGGTTTATACTGTTGTTATGTCACAGTCTTGTCCGAAGACGAGGGTGACTACCCAAACAGCCATCAGAACTATTAATAGTCCGATTATGGCGTGGATTATGCCCTGTTTAGCCTGCTTTCTTGCACCTGGGTCCTCAGCTGATCCTGCCCACTTGATACCCTGGAGTGTAATCACTACAATACCTACTCCTCCAGCTATCATGTATAGAAGCCACTGTATGTTGTCTAAGATATCACATATCTTGGCCTTTGCACTCGATGCTGCCGTTGCTATAGCTGCTGCGCTACCTACTAAAACAAGTAGGATAATTCCCGTCACCAAAAACATATTTTTCTTGTTCATTTTTCACCTCAAATAAAGTTATAACTATAAAATATAGGAATTTACCTTTTAAAAGCAGCGTTTTTTACGATATTTTCTGATTTTACCGTATTTTTGTTTTTTTTAATCCCTTATGTGTATATTTGTTAATTATATGAAAATCGAGATGCGGGATGACATAACTAAGGAGGATTATCTGAAGTTTATGGGTCTTCTACTTTTTCTGTTCATCTGGACTTGGTTTGTCTTCTATAGTGGGTTTATACTAAACTAGATACTTTTATCAGTTTAACCCCCTCCATGTATTCTAACATAATCTCTTGTTTGTATTTCTCTATTAGTTTTTTCTGTTGGATGTCCTGGCTACCATCTATGGCGTATGTTGTTATGTTCCTGCTGATGTATCCTCCTAAAAGTATTGCATTTGAATCTGGTGTTCCTGCGCCAAGGTATGCTATGTCAATATTTTTTATTGTCTTTATCGGTATTATGGGGACTTGATCAAGGTATCCGGTGTATAATAACGCGCTTCTGTTTTCGAATACTGTTGTAAGTTCTTTTGTCTGCAGTAATTGATAGTCTCTCACAGATACTGTTTCAATAACGTTGACTAGGTTTACTGCTATGGAGCAGGAAATTAGCGTTACTATCAGGTATTTTAGTGCTTTCATATTTTTAGTCGAGGCTGTTAGCCATAATGTGGCGATTGCCAGAAGTATTGGCAGTCTGTATAATATCTCTTTAAGTTGTTGTGATGCTGTGAGGTTAGCTGACTCAAGTAGTATGAACAGAACTAGTATTAGTGTTCCTTGCACAAAAAAGTTTATTTTTTCTTGAGTGAATATGTCTTTCTCCAGTGAGCTGAAATCAAATGTTTTTGTGATGGTGTAGGCGGCTGCTATGCTGATGTAGGGTATTGATTCGAGAAGGTATCTCATCATACTAAGACCTCCATCTCCACTTACTGCTCCGCCGTAAAAAAGTATCTCAGAAGCGGGTAGGGCAATCATAAGGTATATTGCTGGTTTTTCGATTTTGTGGTTTCTCATCAGGTGAAATCCAAAGACTGCCAAAGCGAGTGCCGGGCTTACCTGTAAGACGGCTCTTTTATCAAGTAACTCGTAATGTCTGGGGTTGAGTGAGAAGTCAACGATGTGGGATATGATTATTTTTGCAGGTTCTACTATCAGGTCCCCCCACCCAATAGCTAGAAGAACTGCGAAAAAGGTGGTGAAAATCATTGCAGAGCGTCTTAGCCCTATTTTAGGCACTGTCGCGAATGCTAGTACTCCGAATATTAAGTTTGTTAGTCTGAAGTCTGTAGTTGAGTGCTCTAGTGCGTCTCCGTATCCCGTCCTTATGGGTGAGCCCCAAAGCATCTGGTTTATTCCTCCAATGGCGAGGAGGGGTATTGCTGCTCCCAAGATGAAAAGTATTGTATCAGCTCGTTTTTTCTTAAATATTAGGTATGCTAAAAGAATTGTCGTGAATAGTATGTTTGGGTATCTTATGCCGACTGCCAGGGCTGAGAAGAAACCTGCCGAGAATGTTCTTGTCCCTCCTTTGTCTGATAGTATAAGGTACGTTGGCAGGAGGGTTAGGGCGACTGAAAGACTGTGGGGCCAGATCTCCACTGAGTATTTGATTGAGTATGTGGCTAGTGAGAAGAATACTGCTGAAAATAGTGCGAACTTCTTTGAGCCAACTAACTTGTCTGATATGAGAAATACGAGTCCTATTGATGACACGAATGATATGAGGTTAAGCAGCGTCAGCCCTGGGATTCCAAGGGTGATGTATGTGGGCAGTGCGATAAAGGGGTAAAGGGGTGATGGTATCCCTGCGAGGGTCTTAACACCGTTGTGATAAACCACGTCTGTTGCGTGTAGTATCAACTGCGGGTTGTCGAGTTGGCTGAGTCCGTTTTCTATGTAGGGTAGTCCTGTTTTAGCTATTGTGTCTACCATCAGGATGTATGTTGTCTCGTCGTTCACCCACGGTGAACCCCTAACACCTAAGAGTAGGAGTAGAGTCAGTGCTATAATGTAATATTTGAATATTTTGCCCGGGTTTTCTGAAACATACCTTATTAAGTCCTCGCTTATTCCCTCGAGTCTTTCAAGGCATTGCTTACAGTTCATCCACTAATTGCCTCCACTATTATTTTTGCTGGTTTGGCGGTCAGCTCGCCCATCAATCATCACGTGTCAGTGGTTGTTCGCATCATCATACCGCCGATTAAACATGTGTTTTATGGGATAAAACAGGCCACTAAAAGATTCTGTAGAAGTCGGCGTGCTCTCTGTATATTATTTCGCTATTGTATTGTTTCCTGCTGCTTTCTATGAATTTCAGGTAGTCTGGTTCGTCATATTGCATTATGTATGTTGGGGTTCCAGCATCAACATAGTGCTTTAAAATCTCTGGCGCGTCAGTCATGTTATCGGCTTTTGTATCCACTAAGGTTATGTTTCGCATTATCTTGAGCATCCCTATATCGTTGAAGTGCCAGTAGTAGCCGTAGAACAGGGTTGACCCGTCTTTTATGAAGTCGAACTCCTCAAGCACAATCCTGTTGTACTCTCTTATACTCTTTGTGTATGTTGTGTCTGCTAAATTTGTGCTTGCGCCATATGCCGCTGCTGCGATGACTGCAATAGTAAATAGGGTACCTGGTTTTCTTGAAAATATTAGCGCTGCAGCAAGCGCAAGCGGTATTGCCCTTAAATGAATCTGGTTTAGGGACTCATAACTTGTTGAAATTATCCATGATATTGTGAATACGATGATGAAGTTCGTGAAGTATGCAATATCCTTCTCATCCAGTTTTTTACCCCACTTTTGGGAGAGTGCAACTACTGTTAAAATGGAGAGAAATGGTATTGCTTCCAGGAAGTACCTCATAAACGGTGTTAAGCCCCCGTGCATGTTGTAAAAGCAGCTGTAAAAAATTATGAACGCTACTATGGGGCCCCAGAACAGAATGGCATAATCCTCTTTTCTCCGCATTATCGCTGCGCCAAATACGCTTAGTGCAAGTATGGGTGATGCCTGCAGCAGGCTTTTTTTGGTTGTTACCTTAACCAAAGACGGGTTGACTTGCATATCAAATACTTCAGAGTATGCGACCATCGCAGACTTTGTGATGTTTTGGGAAAAAGAGCCGTCGAACACAACAACTACAAGAGCTAATACAATCACTGATGCTGCCGCACTCAATGCCGATTTTCTCTCATCCCATTTTAGTTTCGCAACCATATATGCAGCCACCCCGAACACTGCAAGAATTAATGGGTATGCTGTGAACTCAAGAGGACGGAATAAATTCGCCCTCCCAGATTCGCTGGTGTAGGCTATCTCGCGAAAACTTCCGGAGAAACTCATGTTCAATAAAAGTATCACCGCAAGCGGAATTGATATTCCTGCCGCAAACCTCAGCGTGCCAGCCCAGTTTTTTCTAGTAATGATGTAGTAGCAGAGGACTGCAGCAAGCAGGAGGTTTGAATACCTGACGCCGACGCATACACCCATCATGAAACCCGATGTCAGGTTCATCTTCCTGATTGCCAGATAATATGCTGCAAGCACAAGCGACACAGAAAGCATATGCGGCCAAATCTCAATTGCATACTTCATCGAATAAGCTGACAATGAATAGAATACCGCCGCAAAAGCAGATACCCCCCCTCGTCTGAAGTATTGCATGGAAATCAGGTATACCAGCACTATCGCGGCTGAATACGATAATATGTTCATCACAAAAAGCCCCCAAATTCCGAAGACCTGGTAGAACGGCACCGCGATGATGGTGTATATCGGCGGATACTGGCTGTAAAGCATTCCCCTTAAATTGG
>CAYXON010000092.1:0-5233 GCA_964467145.1 uncultured archaeon
TTACTGTCTCTGATATTGGTGGTGCAAGCCGCGGGTTGGCTTCAAGGTCGGCTCTTCTAGCCTCTATTGTTCTTGGCATAGTATATCCTTTTTTGTTTTTATTGCTTTTTAATAAGTTTTCTCTAGATTCTCTCGATTTTTTTGCCCACTTTTATCTTGGTGAGTGTTTTGACTTCGCACCCTGTTTTCTCCAATATATCCTTTACTCCATCGTCCCGCTCTATTACGCATATTATGTCCTTTATCACGGCTTTTCTCTGTTTTAGGGCGTTTATGACGGCTGTGAGGGTTCCGCCAGTTGATATTACTGCGTCAACTATTGTTATTTTGTCGCCTTCTTTTACGTTGTTTAGGTACATGTTTCCTTTGCTGTATCCTGTGGTCTGGTCGAGTGTGATTTCGCCATCTACCCCGTATTTTCTCTTTCGTATTATGTTAAGGGGCAGTCCCGTCATCTGTGATAGTACTGCGCCTATGTGTATGCCCATTGCCTCCATCGTGAGTATGTAGTCTGCGTCAAGGTCTGCGACATCCATTATCCTTTCGCAGACTTCCTTCATAAGTTGTGGCTGTATCGGGGGTATGCTGTCTGTTAGCGGGTGTATGAAATAATTGTATTCCCCTCTCCTGATGACTTTCGCATCGTCAAGGCTTTTTTCCAATAGGTATGGTTTCATTCTCCCTCAAACTCTACTAGGGTGAACACTTTGTATCCTGCGTCCTCGAGTTTTTTCCTTCCGCCAATTTCCGGCAAATCTATGATGAACGCTATCTCCACAATTTCCCCCCCTAGTCTTTCGATTAGTTGGGTCGCACCCAATGATGTGCCGCCTGTGGCCAGAAGATCATCAACCAAAAGTACTTTTTCACCCTTTTTGACTGCGTCGATGTGTATCTCTATCGTTGATGTCCCGTACTCCAGATCATATGTTACGGACTCCGTCTTGTAGGGAAGTTTGCCCTTCTTTCTAAGCGGAACGAAGCCGACACCTAGCTCATGTGCTAGTACACCCCCTATTATGAATCCTCTTGCATCAATCCCTGCGACGACGTCGATGTCCATTTCCTTGTATCTTTTGACGAACTCGCTTACAACATCCTTTAGGCCTTGTTTGTCCTGCAGAAGCGTTGTGATATCTCTGAACATTATTCCCTCTTTTGGGAAATGTGGCACGGTCCTGATTTTATCCCGTATATGTTTCATTTTTTACTCTTTTACCTTTGGTATGGTGTCCACAAGCAATTTAATTACTTTTTCCACATTTTCGCCGAACACCCTCAATATTTCCTCCCAGGTCACTGGTTCCTCGTCGGTTTTCCAGCAGTCATAGTCTGTGCTCATCGCAACTGCGGCATACGGTATTTTCGCCTCGTTTGCGAGTGCGGCTTCTGGTGCGATGCTCATGTTAATGACGTCCGCACCCCAGAGCCTGAACATGTTGCTTTCAGCTCTTGTCGAAAATCTTGGGCCCTCTATTGTGACGACCGTTCCATTTTTGTGGTGTTTTATCCCGAGTCTTTCGCAGGATTTGATTAGGGTTTGCCTGAGTTTTTCCGAGAAGGGGTCTGCCATGTTGCAGTGTTGTGGATTGTGGGGTTCGAAACTCTCTGAGAAAGTGTTTACTCTGTGTTTTGTGAAGTCTATGAACTGGTCGAGTATCACAAGGTCTCCGCGCATTATTTCTTTTCTGAGGCTTCCAACAGCAGTTGTGGCGAGGATGTGTGTGCACCTAATCTGTTTTAGCGCGTGTATGTTTGCTCTGTTGTTGACGTGTGTTGGCGTGATGGTGTGTTCTCTGCCGTGCCTTGCTAAAATTGCAACATCCACACCTCCTATCTTGCCGCATTTAATGGTTGAGCTTGGTTTCCCATAGGGGCCTTCAACTTCGACGTCTTTCGCATCTTTTAGTATCTGTGGGTCATATAATCCGGAACCTCCGATTATGCCTATCTTAACCATCTGATATCCTCTAATTTCCCTGATATTTATTTATTCAAGCTAATAGTTAAAATAAGGTGTTCAGTCCTAGTAATATCATCTTGGTTTTGAGGCGGGTCAGGTGGGGTTCAGTCCTAGCTGTTGTTGCCTTGTTTGCAATTGTGTACTTAGTCTACAACTACTTTCCATCTGGCTATTCTGTGAGCGGCGGTGTGGGGATATGGGCTTCGGCGTCTCCTTCAAAGATTATGCCAGGTAACTCGACCGTCATATCCGTTGAAATCAAGAATATGGACTCTGAAAATCAGATGCTTGTGCAGGTTAGAGGTCTTTCCTATGATGATAACCTGTTTTTCGACAACACCTACAGTCAGTCCGACTCAAGTGATGGTATAATGTTGGGTCCCCAGGCTGTTAGGAAGATTTCATTTAAGATGCGCTCTAAAAAGGAGGCTTTGGCTGGGAGGTACCCAGTTGACATAAGCGCGCTTGAGGTTGGAAAAGAGGAGGGTGGAGCAATGTCAAGGGTCTTCATAGATGTTGAGGCTCCAAAGACTTGATTTTCTAGTTTGCTTATTTTTCTACCTTGGATACATTATATAGAATATGGACTCTGACGCCAAAAACTACACTCCCTGGACTATCAGAAAGAGTGAGCGCGAGTTTTTCCAGTCCATACTTGGCTACATTGACGAGATAATAGACCATGCCAACATACTATCAACAGAGGTTGAGAAGTTCACCTCTGGCGACTTTGACGGTCTTAGGGTTGCCCACGGCCTTATGAGTCAGAGAAGCTGCGATCTCTCAGGTTATCGCAGGGAGCTGATACTACGGCTTGAGGAGTCTAGTGTAACCCCTGAAAACAGGGGGTACCTTAACCGGATAATTTTTTCAATCAGCGCGGTGTCGAGCTACATACACTCCGCGTCCTCAAGGCTTAACCTGCGTGATGTTCGCGTCAGCGATAGCGTGTCTTCATCCATCTTGGATATGATGGAAAAGACCATGTCGATGTTCAACCTCTTCAGGCAGTCGATAGTGTTTATGAACGAGGACCTTATGGCTGCGGTTGACAAAACTTGCGAGATAGACTGTCTTGAAAATGAAATAGATGAAATACGAAGGAGCGCGCTTAAGGCTGTCCTCAACGACCCATCATACACGAGCCCCGCAGACCTTCACGTCATAGTTGAGGTATTGGGTTCCCTTGAGACAATCAGCGATAAAATAGACGCTGCAGCCGAACAACTCGAGCTTGTGGCCATAGCCCACCTATCTTAAAGATGAAACTCAAAAAAATTGATGTCGCGCTGATATCTGTGTTGTTTTTCCTGATTGTTGTAGAGTTCGTGGTGAAGTCCAAGGAATTGTCTTCTTTTCAGGTTCTTGTCGGGATAGTGATAGGTTTTAGCATTGGTTTCAAACTTTCCGCAGTCCACGGGAGCACTGTTTCGCGGCAGGCGATAGAGCTTGCCAGAACTACGGACAATCACTTGTCTGTGGTTTCTTCAGAGTCTGAGAAGAGCATACGCGGGCTTGAGATTGAGCTTGAGCGGAAGAACAAGCTGATAGAGAAGATTCACGCCAACCTCAAAGACAGGGATGTTGAGGTCAGGGAGCTTGTTGCAAGGGTAGGCGAGCTTGAGTCTAATAAAGGCTCTACATGAAGTCTGACAGGCTTACCTGCTTTTGTTTGTCGTTTGTGGTTAGTGAGTTGACGGCTTTTTCAAGGAGCGTCAGCCTTGCTTTGAGGTAGTCTGAGAGCTTGTATTTTTTGGCGAGTTCCATGCTCATCCCCAAGTATTTTGTTATGTTTCCTTTGCTGACTGTCAGAAGTAGTTTGCCGCCGCAGACTGTGCATTTTCCGACAAGCGGAATTCTCCGGTAGTTTGCGTTGCATTTCACGCACCTAAAGTGCTGTCTTGAGAAGGCCCTTAGGTTCCCGTATGTGTCTCTGAGGAAGTGGGAGTTTATGACTATTTCCGCAACCTCTCGCTCGTCTATTGCCCTTATTTTTTCGGCAACCGCTAGTTGGGCGTCTATCTTCTCCTTCATGCTTTTGAGGGTGACGTACCTTGAGCTTGTCACAGGCCCTGTTATGTTGCCTGTGTCATGCGTGAATCCGACGCCCTCGAACACCGGGTTTTCGAGTATGTTTTTTATTATTTTGACTTTGACGTCTGATGGGTTTACTCCTTCGAGGGTTTTCTCATAAAATTCCGGGCTGTAGTGGTAGCCGACCTCCATCTTGTGGGCTTCATCGTCAACCTCTTTGGGGTTCATTATTGTTGTGACAACGAGTGGGGCGTCCATTTTTCCGCCGCGTTTTTCCGGCAGGTAGCTTCTGCTGAAGTTCAGAAGGACATCCATGAGGAGCATTATGCTGTCTTCGTCGCCGTCTGCGTTTCTTCTTTTTGCCGCGTGCCATAGGGGGTGTGCGAAGCAGACGTTGGCTTTTGTGTATCCTATTATCCTTCCGACGATTGCGGCTGATGTGTGGGGTGCAAGCCCCACTATGAGTTGTCCTATGAGTTCTTTTGGGGTTTCTATGTTGTAGACTGGCTCGAGGTCGTAGAATTTTTTGAGAAGCTGGTCTGTGAATCTGGCAACCTTCACAATGTATGTGCCGCAGTATTCGCTGACTACTATGTCCTGGCATCTTAGCTCGCACACTTGGTCCTCAGATGTCAGTTCTTGGCCGAGGTGGTCTTTTTCGTATCCAAGGTTTTTGGCTTGTTCAATGCTTAACCCTATCTCAGAAATTCTGAAGTGTGTTAGTGGCACGTCTGTTGCGTCGAACCTGATTGTTCCATCCTTGAATACATAGACTCCATTCAGGGCTCTGAGCAGGCCTTTTTCTATTGGCTCAGGTATCTTGTTCTCTGATATCATCCCCACAACACCTTTGACTTGGGTGGATTTGCCAATCTTTGCTATTGCGTCTTCCCACATCCTTTTTATGTCTATGTTGGTTTTTGAGTATTGTCTGGTGTTTTTGCCGCATTTCGGGCATTTCGGGTTTTCCCCTCTGTAGCCGCAGATGCAGGTTCTAATTCCTATGGTTTTTGCACCGCAGTCTGGGCAGTTGGGCATTATCTTCTTTGTCTTGCATGTTGGGCAGAGGAATTGGGAAACTTCTACGTCAACCCTGTTTTTGTCTACTGCCTCGTTTATGCTTCTTTCCCTGCCTCCTGCATCGCCAATCGGGAAAAGTCCGTGGACTGCGGGCTGCATCTTCCTCTCTTTCGCCTTTTCTGGTCTTCCCATCCTGCAGCCGATGTATACCCCTGT
>CAYXON010000093.1:0-5201 GCA_964467145.1 uncultured archaeon
CGCGTCTTTTGTGGCTTGTCTTTGGCTGTCGTTGAAGTATGCTGGGACTGTGATTACGGCTTGGGCGATTTTTTCTCCGAGGTATGCTTCAGCGTCTGCCTTTAGTTTCTGTAGTACCATCGCGGATATTTCCGGGGGTGCGTATTCCCTGTCTCTTACCTTGACTAGTATGTCTCCGTTTTTGGCTTCTGTTATCTGGTAGGGTATGCTCTTTTTTATCTGATCCATTGCGGAGTCCTTGTATTTTCTGCCTATGAATCTTTTGACT
Organism: uncultured archaeon; assembly: GCA_964467145.1. Lineage (GTDB taxonomy): Archaea > Altiarchaeota > Altiarchaeia > IMC4 > SCGC-AAA252-I15 > JAHIYG01. The sequence continues at coordinate 269 of CAYXON010000093.1, forward strand.
GAGAAGACTGTGTTTTCCGGGTTTGTTATGGCTTGTCTTTTCGCGACTTGTCCGACGAGTCTTTCACTGTCTTTTGTGAATCCGACTATTGAAGGTGTTGTCCTGTTGCCTTCAGAGTTCGCTATGACTTCTGGTTTTCCAGCTTCCATCACTGCCATGCAAGAGTTTGTTGTCCCTAAATCAATCCCGACTATCTTCGCCATCTTTTTTTCCTCCTTTTGGTTTTATTATCTTGACCTTTGCGGGTCTTATTACCCGCTCGTTAAGTGTGTATCCTTTCTCAAAGACCTCACCCACCACTTCGCAGTCAACATCCGCTTCTTCTACCATGACTGCATCGTGGTAGTTCGGGTCAAACGTATTTCCTTTCGGGTCGAACTCCTCGACCCCATGCTTTTTAAGAAGGGTTTGAAGCTGGCTGAGGGTTAGTTTCACGCCCTCCACCACGTCTTGTCCTCCGTTGCTAGATGTGAGTGCTCGCTCAAGGTTGTCTTTGACTTGCAGGAACTCACCGACTATTTGTTGGTTTGCGTACCTTATGTAGTCTTCGCGATCCCTTAATGCGCGGTTTTTGTAGTTTATGAAGTCTGCCCTTTCTTTTTTAAGGTCGTTAAGGCACTCGTCATACTTCCCTTTCCACGCGTCCTCAAATACCTCTTCCCCTGGGTTTTCCGGGGTTTTACCGTGTTTAATGTGTTTTTTATCCCCTTTCATCCTATCTAAAAAATTGAGATAAACTATTGGTTTGCCTGTATATACAGTTTTTTTGTTAATAAATACTTGTCGGACAACCTAAAACTCATTTACTCCAGAAATTAATATACCCTCCTTCACTTATCATTATCCACTCCCCTCTCACGGGCTGGTAGTCTAGTCGGTTATGACGTCGCCTTTACGAGGCGAAGATCCCCGGTTCGAATCCGGGCCAGCCCATTGATTTCTCCCGGATTCTAACCCCGGTTCGAACGCCCGAAAGCCAAGGGCTTTCGGCGCACCAAAACAGCCTTGCTGTTTTGAGTGTCCGGGCCAGCCCATTGATTTCTCCCGGATTCTAACCCCGGTTCGAACGCCCGAAAGCCAAGGGCTTTCGGCGCACCAAAACAGCCTTGCTGTTTTGAGTGTCCGGGCCAGCCCATGACGGCTCGCTCCGTCAACACGCGTAGCGGGTGCCACCTGAAGGTGGCACGCACTTTAAATTAGTGCGCTAATGAATCGCTCATGTTCACTATCCACCAATTTTTATATCTTTTTTAGTGGTGGTAGTTCTTGTGTTTGTTCCTGCTGTTGTTGGTGTTTTGCTATTTCCCTGCTTAGGTAGTGTATTTTGGCTATTACTTCGCCATTTTTTTCTCTTCTGTGTTGCTCAAGGCTTTCATGTATTATCTGCTGGTCTTGCTGGTTTATTTTTGTTGATTTAAGCCCTTCGATATTTCTTGTCAGATAATGTATGAATGCTACCTCATCACCCTTTCCCTCATCTCTTGCTTTCTGAAGGGATTTCTGTATTATCTGCTGGTCTTCCGGCGTTATCTCTGTTTTTTCTAGGCCTTCAGTATTCCTTGTAAGATGATGTATCCAGGCGATGTTCAGTCCGTTTTCCGCCTCCCTGAATATTTTGATGTCGCCTTTTATTATTTCCCTGTCGTCGGCGCTTACCTCGGTTGCTGTGGCATTTTCAGTTTTTGATGTTAGAAAGTGTATGTCTCCTATGCCAATACCGTATTCTACACCTCTTGCGCCCTCTAGAGCTTCCCTTATTTTTCCCTCGTCTTCCTGGCGTGTCTTTGCGGTTTTCCAAGCATTTTCATTTGTTTTTTTTAGGCCTTCTGTCTTTTCTGTGTAGTAGTGTATCGCGGCTATCTTCTCCCCTTTTCTGTGTTGTCTTGCCCCTTCTAATGTTTCCTCTATTATTTTCTGGTCATTTTCCCCCAATTCTGTGGGGTGTATTGTTGGCTGATTTTTAGGTGGTTCGAGAAGCGGAGGTTTTTTAATGTTTAAGGTTGATATCATCATAGATGATGGGGGGTATTTCATAAATAAATCACATATTTTTGTAGGTCAATATCTTAAAAACACATAACTCCTATTTTTATTGTTGTTCTCTGATTTCTATTTATACATGAAAGCTTTTCACATTCTTGTTGTTTTCTTGTTGTTGTCCACTTTTGTTTTGGCACTTGATATGAGCGACCCTGTGGCTTCAGCGAAGGGGGTAACTAGCCGCATATTGTGTCTTGTGAGCAAACTCGCCCCATACATCACTCTGTCGATGATTATTATGGGTGGGATAACCTACATCAGCGCTGGAGATGATGAGAAGCAAAGGATACTCGGCAAAAAATTCATTATAATGGGTATTGTCGGGCAACTTTGCGTCATTGCACTTGTAGCTATGGCTGGGTCTGAACCATTTGGCATAAACCTCGGAAGTTGCGAGGGTATTTTCTCCGGAGCTGGCGCAGCACCCTCGTCAGGTTCACACCTTATTACGCCCGCTCCCGGGAGTTTGTACATCTGACGGCGTATCCCACTCTTTTATTTGCCTTTGTGTCAATATTATATTTGGGTTGTAAAGATGCAGCAGTCTCCTTATCCTGTTAACTCACTTGATCCTTTGGATGAGGACTTAGATATATCACCTACTGAATCATCCAAACCCAGAGTTGGGGGGCGTCCATATTATCTCATAGCATTGTTTTTCTTGGCTCTTGCGCTTTTGTATGTCTATAACGCTTATTTTACAGTTGATGATGCGGGTGTTGAGCCTTCCGCCACTTCCACGACCTTGGCTAACCACGGGACTTATTTGTCAGCAAATAGTCTTGTCCCGGCTGGGTTGCCCTATCTGTTAGCTAGTGGCCATAATCTTAGTCTCGGAGATTGTGCATTGTTAAGCACGGACTCAAAAAATGGGTTTGACTGTTACTCTAACTTAGCTATTGAATCAGATGATGTGGGCTATTGTGAGTCCTTATCTGAGGGGTCTCCATCTTATCTAAGAAGCGTCTGCAGAATGACCTACGCGTTCTCCAAATTGTACGCTCCTAGCTCTAATAATAGTGTCTCTGTGAGTCGTGTCTCGGCGGAGACTGAGGTCTTAGGTGCTGTGTGCTCGACTATTGAATATGGGGAAATAAAGACTCTCTGTAATGCGATGGTGTCTTCGGATTCGGAAATGTGTTCTGTGAACTCCGTAATTGGTGATGACTGGTTACGCCAGAAATGCATACGCTGTACTGGAGGCAATTATTATGCATGCATGATATATTTTGAAATATCTGATGATGGAAGTGTATTAGTGTCGCAGAGGATGTGAAATGATGTTTAAGCGGGTTTTATGGGTTTGTGCGGTACTTCTCGCATTATTCTCTATTTATCCTGCTTATGGGGCGTCTTTGGGTTGTTCTACTATTGAGTTCACTTATTACTTGTTTGAGAATTCAACCACATATTTCTGCGAGTTCTGGAATGACTTTGACGGTAGTTGGGGCCAAAAATCTACTGACTCTACAGTCGTGAACGCATCACTTAACAGCTTCGGCAAATACGTCGTCTCAAATGGCGTCTACAAGTGGAATGTACGCTGCATGAACGAGGATGGCAGATACTTCTTCATAGAAGACGACAACTGGAGCTTCTCAGTTAATTCTCTTACTTGCAGGACAACTACGACTACTACGACTACTACGACTACCACTACAACAACAACCACAACAACAACCACAACAACTACGCCTACAACGGGTCTAGGCCACTGTTCTTATTGCCTAGGAGGATGTCCTAGCGGTACTTCCTGTCATGAAACAGAATTGCGTGTGTGTGAATGTTTATCTGACATACCCCAACCTATAGCTTCTCGTCCGTGCGGGCATCTTTTTGCTGGTTGGGAGTGTGGTGGAGACTGCCCACCTGGTTTGGTTTGCAGCTACACAGTAGCTGACGGGTACTTCCTACCTGATGGGACTAATGGGGGAATATGTGATTGCATCCCTGTTGCTAATCCCTGTGGTGGGTCTCCATCTGCTGCTTGTGTGGGTAGTTGTGGGGATGTGGATGGACACTGTACGCCTTTTTATGGTGGCTTTCAGCCTTGGACTGGTTGTTATTGTTTTGGTAAGCCCGCCATCTACCTCTACCCTCTGGAGCCCTCTCAGGTTAATGTGTCTTTGGTTGTTGAAGATGGTGAGGTTGTGGTCTCTGACCCGCCCTACGATGGTGGGTGGAGTGTGTGGGCGACCCCAGACGGCAAATTGAGTGGAGGCTATGATTACCTCTTCTACGAGGCTGAGGCAGAGGGTGGGGACTACGATTTTGACAGCGGCTGGGTTGTTCCGCAGCAAGGACTCACGCAGTGGTTCGATGAATACCTGCCTAAATTAGGCCTGAATAGTAAGGAGGCTGCTGACTTCACAGAGTACTGGCTACCGCGGCTACGCGCAGGCAAATACTACAAGATAACCCAAATTAGTGGTGCGGAACTGGACGAGACCGTAGCCTTAGACATTAACCCCCGCCCCGACACGGTAATACGGGTGAACTTGCTGGTTAAACCTCAGGACAACATGGAACAACTGAACGAGCCCGTACTGGAGAAGAAGGAGAGAAACGGGTTCACTGTCGTCGAATGGGGTGTGACTTTCGCAGACACATGCGGCAACATAGAACTGCTTTAGTTTTTATGTAACCGCCTCTAATTCTTTTTTGATGGTTGAGTACAGGTCTCCGACGCCGACGGTTGATGCAGTGATTGTCGAGGGTGGCAATGTTGTTCTGATAAAGAGGCTTAATCCTCCGTTTCAGGGTATGTGGGCTTTGCCTGGCGGGTTCGTGGACTATGGTGAGACGACCGAGGATGCGTGTGTTAGGGAGGCTTTGGAGGAGACCAGTCTTAAAGTAGAGATAACCGCTCTTGTCGGAGTATATAGTGACCCAG
>CAYXON010000094.1:0-5163 GCA_964467145.1 uncultured archaeon
AAAACTCTTCTGCCCGTCATATTCCAGGGCAGTATCGTCTGACCCATTTTCCGACAACAAAGACTACTACCTTTCCGTTGGCCTTAACTCCGGCATGAAAGAAAGCGACTTCAAAAGGAAGAAACTAAACCTGGTGATCGTCCTCGACATGTCAGGTTCCATGAGCTCCTCATTTGACAAATATTACTACGACCAGTTCGGCAGAAAGCGCGATGTGGAAGGATACGACGAGGGCGAGAGCAAAACAAAGATGGAGGTCGCCACGCAGTCGATAGTCGCGCTCCTTGACCACCTCGAAGATGATGACAAATTCGGGATGGTGATGTTTGATGACCAATCATATCTTGGAAAGCCGATTAGCAGAGTCGGCGACACAGACATGAAAAAGATTAAAGACCACATACTCGAGATTTCACCACAGGGCGGCACAAGGATGGAGGCAGGGATGAAGATGGGCTCAGAACAATTCAAGGAATACCTAAGCGCCGACGCCAACGAGTATGAGAACAGGATAATCTTTTTGACTGACGCAATGCCAAATCTCGGAGACACAAGCGAGGAAGGACTTCTAGGAATAACCAGTAAAAACGCCAAAAATGGCGTATACGCGACTTTTATAGGGATTGGCGTTGACTTCAACACCGAGTTGATAGAGGAGATAACAAAGGTTAGGGGCGCCAACTACTACTCAGTCCACTCCTCAAAGGAGTTCAAACAGAGGATGGACGACGAGTTCGAATACATGGTCACACCACTCGTCTTTGACCTGAAGCTAGAGCTTGACGGCGACGGATACGAGATAGAAAAAGTCTACGGCTCACCCGAAGCCGATGAGGCAACCGGTGAGATAATGAAAGTTAACACCCTCTTCCCGTCAAAGAACGTTGACGGGGAAACCCGCGGCGGAATAATAATACTAAAACTGAAGAAGACCAGGGGAGACGGCTCAATGAAGCTGAAGGTTAGCTACGTCGACAGAAACGGGAAAACCGGCGGTGACTCGCAGACGATAACCTTCGACGACAAGGACGCCAACTACTTCGAAAACGACGGCATAAGAAAAGGCATACTCCTTTCAAGGTACGCGGACCTGATGAAGAACTGGATAAACGACGAGCGCAGGATGCACGAAGACGACCACAAACCATTCACACCATGCGTCAGATACGAGACGGGAATAATTGTGCCGGAGATACTTCCGCCGGCACTTGGCAGATGGGAAAGACAATCCGTTAAGCTGACGGTCTCAAACCACTACAAGCAGATGTTCGGAGAATTCCAGAAACACCTAGCATCAGAGACAAAAGCAGTGGATGACCAAACCCTCTCGCAAGAGGACGGCATACTGGAGAAACTCATAGGCTCTACCTGAGCCTTATGCTGTCTAGGTTGTGGGGGGAGGTTGCTTCGAACCCGAACATTTGGGTTAGGGTCATCGCCAGGTTCATGCACTTTGATTCTTCACCGTGCATGACGATAACTCTTTTGGGTTTGGGCTTAATCTTTTTCGCATAACCGAGAAGCTGCCTTCTGTCTGCGTGGCCTGAGAAGCCATCTATTGTCTTAACGCCTATGTTGAGCTTTAATCCCCTTGTTTTGCCGTCTTCATCGATGGGCAGTTCTTTTAGGCCGTTTTGTATTCTTCGCCCCAGGCTGCCCTCTGCCTGGTATCCGACGAATGTTATCATGTTGCGTTCGTCTTCGGCGAGGCGCTTGAAGTATTCGACCGACGGACCGCCGGTCATCATGCCCGATGTTGCGATTATGATGCATGGCTTGTCTGATGTGATTATCTCTTCCCTGTGTTTTCTGCCGTCGACTTTTTCGAATGCGTCGACGAGGAATGGGTTGTAGCCGTTGAAGACCTGGTGTTTGATGTGTTTTTTCAGGTACTCAGGGTATGATGTGTGTATGGCTGTGGCCTCAAATATCATGCCGTCTATGTAGACTGGCACGTTGAGGTCGCCGTATCTGTATGCGTTTTCCAAAACCATCATGACTTCTTGGCTTCTGCCTACCGCGAAAACTGGTATGAGCACTTTCCCGCCTTTTGCTATTGTCTCTTTGATAGTCTGAAGGAGCAGCATCTCAGAATCCCTTCGCTTGGGTTGCGTGTCGTATCTTCCACCGTATGTGGACTCCATGATGAGTGTCTCAACCCTTGGGAAGTCGTAGTTGGCTGCCTCAAGAAGTCTTGTGTCTCCGAATTTGAAGTCGCCGGTGTAGACGAGGTTGTGTAGTCCCTCCCCTATGTGGAAGTGGCAAACGCTTGAGCCTAGTATGTGGCCTGCGGGATATAGTGTGAGGTGTATGTCTGGTGTTATGTCGGCGACCTCCTTGTACTCAAGGGGTATCGTGTGCTGTATCATCTTCAGCACCTCCTTGCTTGAGAATGGGAGTTCGTTCTGTCCTTTGACTCCTATCTCGACCGCGTCAAGTACCAGAAGCGACATGAGGTCTCTTGTGGGTTCTGTGCAGTATATTGGCCCGTCGTAGCCGTATTTGTAAAGGTATGGGACGAATCCGCAGTGGTCGAGGTGTGCGTGTGATATGACGACCGCGTCAAGCTCGTTTATTGCGAGCTTCATGGCCCTGAAATCAGGGAACCTGTCTGTGTCTTGTGCTGCCACGTTTATTCCGCAGTCCAAAAGGACATTGCTTGCGGGGGTCTGTAGTAGAACGCATGAGCGGCCCACTTGTTTGGCACCGCCAAGGGGTGTGACGCGTATCCAGTCGCATTCAGCGTCCGGTTTTCTGTATATCATTCGCCCAATCCTTTGCAGTATCTTCTGCCGTTCTTTGGCGTTTTCGAATAGCGTTTTCCTTATGCTTCTGACGGTCTCGGACTGAAGCGGCGACTTTCTTAGTAGTTTCGGGGTCCAGCTGATTGCGCGCATGATTTCGTCGAGTGTCTCGCCGTGTTTTCCAATTACGAGACCGAGTTTCTCAGCCTCTATCCTTACTTCGCCGAAGTATTCGTCGAATTCTATGTCAACTATGTTGGATTCTTCAGGTATTATGGACTCGATCTTTTTCTTGGCCTCAATTGGGTCCATGAGGGACTCTGGGGTTCCGCGGACTATTATCCTTTTTTTCAGCGATGTTGCGAGATGTCTGACTTCGTTGGGGTGGTCTACGAAGTAGGGTATGTCCTTAGTGTATAATATGACTTTGGGACCTTCAACGTCTACCTTGACTATCTTCCCTTCAGGTGCTGTCTCATCAACAATAGCCTGTATTTCTTTAAACTCCATCGTTTTCTGAAGTATTCAAGCCGCGAACCAAAGAGGTTATTATTTGCGGCGGTTTTTTATTTTTTCAATGATTTTTCGAGTAGTTCCTTTACTTCCTCGTCCGAGTATCTTTTGAACCCGTCCTCTGTTATTGTGACAAGGCCTATTCCATCTCCTGTGTGGGAGTCTCTTGATAGTGCGGCAGATAGCGCGCGCAAAGCAACAGGTATTGTCTCTTTGACTGTCTTGTCTTCGCGGTATTCTAGGTCGAGTATTCCGTATGCCATCGGGCTTCCAGAGCCTGTGGACGCAGCCTTCTCTTCTATTAGGCCGCCTATGGGGTCTAATGTGTAAAGTGATGATTTCCCGTTCAAGTATCCTGCTATTAGAAGCTGAACTAGGTAGGGGAATATCTTGTTCCCATGGAGTACGTTGGCAAGTAGTACGCTGACTGCGTTTGGACTCATTTTCTCGTTGTTGTTCATCTCATATAGCTTGGATTCAGCTTGTATGAGCCTCATCAAGGATTCTGCGTCTCCGACGCTTCCTGCGACTGTTGCGCCTACTGCGTCGTTGATGTTGAAGCTTTTTCTGGCGTTTTTAGAGGCTATGAAGCCGCCCATGCTCGCTCTCTTGTCTGTTGCCAAGATCACACCGTCACTGCATGTCAAGCCTATTGTTGTAGTACCTTCCAAAACCTTAGATTCCAAAGAATTCACCTCTAAATATGGAGAAAAATGCATTATTTAAAATTTCTCGTACAAGTATATGGCAACCATCCTATAAAAGCTTAAGTTGGGGGTTTATGAGGTTGTAAAGGTCTTTTTTAGGGTTTTTCTGCTTTTTTAGCCTTTTTTCGCTGGGTTTTGATGTCTTTGTATTTGACTTTATCTTTTGTGAGGGGTTTTAGCTCCTCATCAGAGAGGGTTAGCTTATATTTTGAGCCCTGCCTTGTGCCACGTGAGGTCATCTCTTTCTGGACTTGGGGAGTGACTATGTTTCTGTAGGTGTTCCACTCTGGTGCGAGCTTTATCTCTAGTCCGCAGTCTTTTGACAGACGCTGTATTAAAACGTACGGGCTCAGGTGCTCGAGAAAGTCAGATACTAGCCGTACGTATTCGTTGAATCCTAGGCTCTTGTATGCTCCCGTCTGCCACCAGCTGGCGAGGGCTGTGTTTTTCATGACAACGAGCGGGTATAGTTTGATTGCGTCAACACCTATCGCAGATATCATCCTCGCAGTCTCCATCATCTCATCATGTGTTTCGCCAGGCATCCCAAGTATTATGAAGGCGAGAACCGGCATGTCTCTTGCGTGGCATTCGTCTGTGACACGTATGAGTTCTGCGACGCCGTGCTGGCGGTTTATCTTATTTAGTGTGTGCTGGTGCATCGTCTGCTGTCCGACCTCGACCCAGACCTCGTATCCTGAGCTCTTGTATTCTGCGAGAAGGTCAAGTACTTCGTCTGGCAGGCAATCAGGTCTTGTGCCGACTGTGAATCCTATCACGTCTTCATGCGCTTTTACTGATTCATCAAATATTTTACGGAGTTTGTCAAGCGGTGCGTAGGTGTTGGTGCCGAACGCTATGTAGACGAGGCCCTTCTCCCCTGCCCCCATCTGCTTGTAGTGTTCGACCTGGTTTCTGATTTGTTCTGTGAAGCCTTTGTCCATTACTTGCCTGAAGCTTTCGTATGTGAACTGCTTGGCTTGTGAAGGACAGAATGCGCACCCGTCCTCAGACAGTCTGCCATCCCAGTTGGGGCACACGAACCTTGCATTAAGTGGAACTTTGAATACCTTGTACCCGTGAGCTTTCCGCTCATACATCCCGTAGGCACTGTATAGGTGACCCTCATCATAGAGTTCGTCCACTAACTTCTGGTTGACAATCTGCTTAATCATGTTGAATTAACCTACTAGTGCCTG
>CAYXON010000095.1:0-5148 GCA_964467145.1 uncultured archaeon
CAACGCACTCGAATACAGGCTCATCCCACGCATACGAAACACAAGAAAATACATACGGATGAGGCTTGGCGAGCTTGAAAGAGGCGACTTCTCAACCCGCAAGATGTTAAAGAAAAAATCAAAAAGGTGAACCAAATGAAACCATACAACTACGCGAAACACCACATCGAAGAATGCAGGACAGACGATCCAGCCCGAAAATGCGCAAGACTATTCGCAGAAGAAAACATGGGCTCACTCCTAGTCAAAGACGAGCAAGGAGCCGAAGCAGGCCTTCTCACAGACAAAGTACTATTCAAAGCCATCGCGGAAGGCGCGAACCTAGCAGAAAAAAAAGTCTCAGACCTGCAGATAGAGCCGCTCATAAGAGTCGGAAAAGACGCCGGCATAGAGGAAATCCGCGAAAAATTCCCCCAATCACCATCCGGAAGACTCGCAATGTGCGACAAAGACGGGAAAATAGTCGGTATACTCAAGAAAAAAAACATACAACGATTCTACGCCCTTCGGATGGCGCGGGAAATGACCAAAAAATGAATGCAAGCCACGCAGCAATCGAGGAAATGATAAAAAACCTCCAAAAAGCGGAAAACACACAATTTGAGAAAATAGCCTCCAGATATGGCAAAGACATGGAACTGTCCGAAATCATCTTAAAACACCAGAAAAACCCTGAAACAACAAAAACAATAGAAAAGTTAAAACAATTACTCATCGAACGCAGGTTTGAAACATCAGGAACCACCCACCTCCAACTATCTGACAGAAGAGACCACCACAAAAACATCACCCAAAGAACACAAGAACAAAAATAAACCCTTTTTATTCTGACATACCATAAAAATAAAACCTAATTGGGTGATGAAAAAATGGCCAAAGTATACTACGACGACGACGCCGACCTAGGCGTACTAACAGGAAAAACAATAGCAGTAATCGGATACGGCAACCAGGGAAGCGCGCAAGCCCAGAATATGCGCGACTCAGGACTAAAAGTCATAATCGGCTCAATAGCCGACGCATCAGCAGAACAAGCCAAAAAAGACGGATTCGAGGTTCTAACCATTGCAGACGCCGCCAAAAAAGCAGACATAATACACATACTACTGCCTGATGAATACCAGAAAGCAGTATACGAAAAAGACATCAAAGCCGGCCTCAAAGAAGGAAACTCGCTAATGTTCAGCCACGGATTCAACATACGCTTCAAAAAAATCATCCCACCTAAGGGAATCGACGTCATAATGGTCGCACCCAAAGGACCCGGCATACTTGTGCGAAAAACATACGAGGACGGATTCGGAACACCCTGCCTAATAGCTGTCGAAAAAGACGAATCAGGCAAAGCAAAGCAAAACATCCTCGCAATAGCCAAGGCAGTCGGAGGCACACGAGCGGGAGTCATCGAAACAACATTCACAGAAGAGACAGAAACAGACCTGTTCGGCGAGCAAGTAGACCTGTGCGGAGGATGCACAGAACTAATCAAGGCAAGCTTTGACACACTAGTTAATGCAGGATACCAGCCAGAGATAGCGTACTTCGAGGTACTGCACGAGCTCAAGCTGATAACCGACCTAATACAAGCCGAAGGACTCGAATACATGTGGAAGAAGGTCTCAAACACAGCCGAATACGGCGGCAGAACACGCGGAAAAAGGATAATCACATCCGAGACCAGAAAAACCATGAAGGAGATACTTGCGGAAATCCAAAACGACAAGTTCGCAAACGAGTGGATAAAAGAATGCGAAAACGGTCAGAAAAACCTCAAAAAAATGAGGGAAGAAGACGCCAAACTCAAGATAGAGCAGGTCGGCGCAAAACTCCGAAAAATGTTCAGGACTGGGTGAGAAAAAACCTCACCCACGGCCTTTTTCTTTATTAAATCAAATAAGGTAGCATGGCAAAGGTAACAGCTGCTGCATGGTTTCCGCGCTCCTACATACACCTATTTGAGACCTACCAGGGTGTGGGGAAAATAGGCGTCAAAATAGAAGACCTAAAATACAACACCAAAAAACTCACGCTGACGATAAAAGGCCACAAAAACTACGCCGACATACAGTTCACACAAGGCTGGAGCGGACTGCATTATTTTACAACAGAACTGCCTGAAGAAAACATCAAACAAACGTCGATGGACTTCATGCGAGACATGGAGGTGCTACTCCTTGAGAAAATACTAAAACCCTGCCATAGCGTAACCTACAAGCAGATAGTCAACGACATAATGTCGCTGGACTTCCACGTCCTTGTCATGACCGAAACAGACCTTGATGTTAGCGGCCACACACTCAAAAACATCGGCGATAAAATAGTGCTCGCATACAAGCCAGAAAATCAGTACTACGGCGGCACAGTCACCTACCTAATCGGCTCAGAAGACGACGAACTACTGGAAGTACTACTGTACCATTCCTACTCTGAGATAGCATCAGATTTTCTCATGAATCTCATGAAAGCGATGATACGCCTGTATCATGAGTCAGACAACGTCGTTGAGGAGATGGAGTCCACAAAATCCATAAAAGAGATGAGGGAACCCATGAAGCTGATGGACGACATACTCAAGGAATGTGGGGAAAGAACCGGGAAACTAAAGCATATACTGCTGAACTTCAAACTCAAGGAGCAGGAATATTACAGTCTCAAACTTAAGCCCCTGCAGAAAAAACTCGCAGAAGCCCTTGAGTTGCCGATGGAATTCCAGAAACTCGACTCAGACGGACAATACCTGCTGGTCCTCTGGACTGAGATACTGTCAACACGCCTCACAAACCTCGACAACTCACTGGACGCCAGGGTAATGATGCACAAACCAGCCAAAAAATGGTTCTTCTTCTAATAAAATGCTAACCAAACGCATTATACCTTGCCTTGACTGCGACCTCCAAGTCCCTGAGGGTAGGGTCGTCAAGGGTGTCAGATTCAAGGAAATACGCTACGCAGGCGAGCCTGCGGAGCTTGCAGCCAGATACTCCCTGGAAGGCGCGGACGAGCTGGTGTTTTTGGACATAACAGCGTCTCATGAGCGCCGCGAAACCATGGCGCACGTGATATCAAAAACTAGCGAGGAAGTATTCATCCCACTAACGGTCGGCGGAGGTATAAGGACAACCGATGACATGAACCGGATGCTCAAAGCAGGTGCAGACAAGGTGTCACTGAACACTGCGGCAATCAAAAAACCAGAACTTGTCGCAGAGGGTGCGAAAAAATTCGGAAACCAGTGCATAGTCGTAGCAATAGACAGCAAAAACACCGGCGCAACGCCCTCAGGACATGAGTGTAGCATATACGGCGGACGCGAGATGACCGGCATCGACACACTCGAGTGGGCTAAGAAAGTCGAATCCCTCGGCGCTGGCGAAATATTACTCACCTCAATGGATCGGGACGGCACCAAAATAGGATTCGACCTAGAGTTGACAAAACTCATATCTGAGGCTGTGTCAATTCCTGTGATAGCGTCAGGTGGCGTTGGTGAACCCAGGCACATTCTGGAGGCATTCACAAAAGGAAAAGCGGACGCTGCGCTTGCGGCATCAATCTTCCATTTTAATGAGTATCCAATATCTGCGGTAAAGGAGTTTCTTTCAAAGAATAAAGTCCCAGTCAGGCTTTAGGTGAGGGCACTTTCGTCGATGAGTGTTTTTCTGCCGAGCATGTGTTGCATATACTCAGCTGATGAGCGCGCAAGCATTGTCTCAAGTATGGCTGGTCGTCCGTCCTCGTTGACAAGTCCTCTACTCATCTTATTCGTTGCAGCTAAATCCAATTCGTGCAATAGTTTCTCCTCAACAGCTGCGGACTCTTGCCTGATTTGGTCTGTGCTTGCTTTGACTTCGGCGTCTGTTGAGACTGCAATCAACCCCTTTATGTGGGGTATGGCGTTTGATGCCATGCTGAAGTCGTCGACCCCCAACCCCCTAAGAAGCGGTTGATTAATTCCTCTGCCCCCGTCTTCTCCGCATATTACTACCCTGTAGCCGTGGCTGTGGCATGCGCTGCAAAGGCTTTCGATTGGGGGTATAACCTTCATAGAGTATATTGAGGCTCTCTCAGTCCTTTTTTTGCCGAGTGCCGTGTGTTTCATGTCGTTGCTTCCAAGGCCGAAATAAGCTATTCTGGCGCCGTGTTTTTCAACTATCTCTCTTATGTTTTCCGGTTGTGTTGCGTCTGGGTCCTCAATCAATGGCACGACCTTAACGTCTTCTGTCATGCCCATGGCGGCCCTTTCAGCGTCTATGACCTCAAGCACTGACCCTATATCTGCCGCGTTGTTGCCCATGGGTATCATGATGTTTATCCTGCCTGACTCCCGATGGGCTCTGAGAATCCCCCTTATTATTGGCGCAAGTATGTTGTCCCTATTTTGCAGCAGAAACTCTATTCCCCCAAGCCAGTTGCCTTCCTTTGTCGCGGCCTCGGCAAATCCTTTAAGGTGCGGCCTCATGCAGGCTGGTGGCAGTTTGTCCCTGCCCCAGTCCGGTATCCTAAGCGAGAACATTGTGGAGCCTACAAGGCTTTCAAGATATGCCTTGCCTGCTTCGTCGTTTGGGTTTTCGCCCATGTATTTGTTGAGGTTCCGCTGAGCTTCCTTGTCCCATACTTCCGGGAACCTCCTAGCCCACTCGTATATGTGGTTCTCAAGCTCCAGGGGTGTTAGGTTTTGCCTTAGGCTGTCGAGTGTGAACTCCATCCTCCCAAGGCCTGCGCCCATCGCACCGTTTCCGACGGCCCCTGTTATCCTTCTGTACCCCAGCACAGTGTATCCTCTGTCGTGCATCTGCTGAAGCGACTGCTGTATGTTGTCAACGTCAAGCGCCTTAACTGATGCGATAACTTCCCCGTCTATGTCGTTGGTTTCAGCGCTAATCGGCGCATCAACTGAACCGCTGAATATCTCCTTGGACGTCCTTGTCCCTCCTCTGTCCACCACCTTTGATACTGTGTCGTGGACGTTTGATGCGTTGAACTCGTACTCCACTCCGTTGTGTACTACGGAGCCAACCACTACTGTAACTAGGTCGTCGGCGTCGTCGAGGTTTGCGTATAGCCTGTGTTCTATCATGTCCCTTGTGAGCGGCTTTATGTGATTGTTTCTTCTTAGTGCATTCCTTGCGGTGTCAATGTTTTGCGCGA
>CAYXON010000096.1:0-5127 GCA_964467145.1 uncultured archaeon
CAACATGTCTCCAAAGGCTGGGAACGTGCTCAGCGGATGGGCTGCCACAGCAAGGGGAGGCGGCGCCAAAGTAGGCGATTTCAACGCATATGCCCGCCAAACACTTGATATTGAGGCAAGGCGGTGCGGCCTTGACGGTGTCGGGTTTGTCGCAACAGAATGGGACAATCCCAAAACATTCGACCCCACAACATACGACCCAATGAACCCCCCAAAAGACCTGCCAGCAGACATAAAAATCCAGCTGAGGCTCAGGCGCATGAGCTGGGGCCTCACGATGCTGCCAGTCAACTACACACAGCCTGAAAGCATCGGGTGCGCTGAGCTTCCGATGAGCCTTTTCGTGATGGACCCCCAAGGCAGAGACAGCATGTCGCGTGAAGACGTTATGGGTTTGTGCTCAGACATCTGGTCGAACTTCTATCAGGTCGACCCAGAATATCTTGCAAGGCTTCAGGGGCGTCTTCAGTCATCGATGCCCAAAAGCGAGTACGCGCTCCTATAATACTCCGTCCCGGTAGTTGCCTAGTGTGTATCCCTTCGGCTTTCTGATTTTCTCCCCCTCGATTATCCTCCTGTATGTGGCGACTGTGTTGTAGACTTCCTCGTCTGCGTCGACTAAATAATATAGTACTCCCTCTCGCATGAGGGCGTGTATCATGTCATATACTCCAAGCCTCACACTGTTTAGCACCTGGGTTTGGTCGTGTTCTCGCCTTGTAGGAAACACGTACCCTTTCTCGTCACGGAGTGTGTCTTCCGCGATTGTGTACTTTGTCGTCATCAACGGGAGTCTTCCATGCGCGTACACTACAAATCTTCTGTCCCTGAATTGTGTGAGCTCATCTTTTGAAAGCTCAGGCGATATCACCGGCGTCACACCCAACTCGTTCAGTCGTTTGACGTCGACGTCGTTGAATGCGTTAGCAGACAAGTCAGCAAACACTTTCTTCCCCCTGATGTTGGCTGCGACTCCGAGGTCACCGCACAACACAGCATCAACTGCAAGCGAGTTAACTGTTGTGAGAGCCTTCTGCGCACTCCACTCACTAAGGCACCTCGGCACATAAGGCTTTGCTGAGTCGACTGAGTAGTCTTTGTCGAAGATGTTCTGGAACACGTGGTCTGCCCCAGCTTTTCTCGCATCCTCAGCACCTACTCTATCGTAGACTTTCGCAAGAAGAAGCGGACTATCGAAAGACGCATCCTGAACCGTTGGCGCGACTGCATCAACCCCCACCCTAATCGCCTTTATAGCCTGTTTTTTGACTGTTTTAGGTGGTCCTCTCCTCTTTACAGCTTTTGTGAGGGTTATCATGTCTTTAGGTCCTGCGTTTATTTCTAAAATCGTGGTCTCGCCTTTTGCCGCTGTTTGCCTGTTTTGGCCTGCAACCTTTATCGACTTTATCGTGTCTCCGTGCATGCCTTTTAATGTCTTTATGCCGACGCCGTCGCCGACCATCACCCTCGACTGAAGGACTATCTCACCATCTGCTCCGACGACTCCGACTGGGACTCCGTGTTTTCCCGCATTTTCAGGGTTGACTATGTCGTATGATTTGGCGAGCGCACCGGCTGTGTAGTTTCTGCTAAAGGCCGTAGTCATGTCTTCGTAGGCGAGCTCGTCGCCGACTCTATCGTCTATAATACTTCTGTAGTATGATGTGGCTGCGCCGACGTAGTCTGGGCTTCTGAGCCGTCCCTCGATTTTGAGCGAGTCAACGCCTGCCTCGATGAGCTGCGTTATTTTTTCAGCGCCGCACAAGTCCATGGTCGAAAGCAGGTATTTGTTGTTGTACTTTTTTCTGCAGGGTTGCGCGCAGAACCCTCTATTGCCACTTCGCCCGCCAAGAAAGCTTGACATCAGGCACTGTCCGCTTATGCTCATGCACAATGCCCCCTGCACAAAAACCTCAACAGGCAACCCCGTATTTTCTCTGAATGATTTTATCTGATTTATTGTGAGCTCCCGTGGCAATATCACCCTGTCAACTCCGTTAAGAAGCGGGAGGTAGAGGCTGTTGTAGGTTGTCGCCTGCGTTGATGCATGAACTTCGACATCTGGCATCAGCTCCTTGATATGTGGGGCAAGCGCGGTTTCCTGTATTATGAATGCGTCAACTCCTGAGGAATATGCGTCGGTCAAGAGTGTGAGGTAGTCGCTGATTTCGTTATTTTTGACGAGTGTGTTGGCTGCAAGATACGCCCTGACCCCTGCTTTGTGGCAGTAATCCACAACATCCCCTAAATTGTCGAAGTTTTCGGCACGTCTTCTGGCGTTGTAGTTTCCAGCGCCGAAATAGACTGCGTCAGCGCCCTCCTCTACCGCCGCCTTAAGGCACTTCCAGTTGCCAGCTGGGGCCAGAAGCTCTACATTGACCATACAGAGAATATATGCATGCAGGCAATAAATCGCGGGATATCCACTATTTTAACTCGTCCAAAAACGAGCCACAGGGCCAGTTTAACTGGTGCATCACACTATATGCGGAGCGCACGATGAAGCCGACATCATGCGCTGAAATAACCAACGAGGCTGCGAGAAAAAGCTGCTACCAAAACGTGGACCTCAAATTTTCCCGGAACAAAAAGAAGGCTGCTGCAGAGTAGATTATCTCCGCCATTCTTATTGCGACGTACGCTGACGTCATTATGAAAAACGGCAGAAACGGTTGTATTAGTCTCGTACCTCCATAGAATATCAGAGTTAATGCTGTGATATTGGCGAACAATAAAATCTGGAAGGCTGGGTTCTTTGACCTGATACTTTTCACAGTCTCGAATAGATTCTCTGGTATCACCCATCTGTTTCTCATAAGCGATGTGAGACAACTTAGAAGATACATTTCTGTGTAAAGCAGCATTCCCCAGAAACCGATTTTGGTAGCATCATCAGTCAGAAAACCGCTGATTATCTTATTGCAAAAAAGTTTTATAGCGTCCTCCTTGTATGTTGTGAAAAACACAAGTAGTTTCTCAAAAGTAGAATAACTCCCACCAGACTCATCGAGTCGGGTGTACATGTAGTCTCCGGAGTATAGTGGCTCCCAGTTACCTGTGTTTATCGAAAGCTCATTGTTGCTGTCTAATATTGTAGTTTTCCCTTCACCAGCAAATATCATCAGCTCGCCAGACGTAAAAGAAGCATAAGCTGCCCAGGGCAAAATCGTTACTGCGAAAAACACGAAAAAAAGTATTGTCTGTCGCTTCCAACGGCCACTGTCGTGGAAGACTATCAGAAGGTATATCATGAAAAAAGGCCCTATCAATATTGTGTTTCCCTTAACAAGCGCCAGAACACCTGTTGCAATACCCAACGCAGAAGTCCAAAAACCCGTTTTTTTCCCACTCCATAAGATGAAACACACAACCCATGCGAGAATTAGAAATGAGAGCAGAGACTCCATCATGATTTGGTAGAACCTTATTGGGTATGTGAGCATCACGTACCATCCGCTGAAAAGGCCTGCCAGAGAACCTCTAAATCCCCAGAAGTAATTGCCTATCAATGGCAGCGTAGCATACACGCAGGATACCATTATGAGCTGTATAACCTTCACAGCATATGGTGATACTCCCACTACGTAGTATACTGCTGCGAGGAAGAACTGGTATAATGGGTTCCTGTAGAAACTGTATTCCGGCTTTTTGAACATCTCCCACACGCTCTCCCGCATCTTGTCGAATTTGTAGTCCTCAAACGGGTATATGCTACCTACTTGGTAGCCGTTTCCGCGGGCGAGGTTGACAGCAATCGACTGGTACTCCCAGCTGTCCCCCCCAAAATATGCGTAGTCCTCAATCACGTCTTGTTCGAGCCATATTGTTAGGCTCAGGTAGAAAGTCAGAAGAGCAATCAGATATGGGACGTATTTTCTCCGCACATTTTTCGCCTCTTTATCAGTCAAAATCTTGATTATAATCGCTGACATCGCCACCATCACTGACAAAAAAATAAAATTCAAGAATATGCCTTCCCCTTCAACTTGCTGGAACAAAATATAGGAGATTATGTATGCTGCGGTCAGTGTGGGAAATTTATCCCCCCTGACCAACTTCTCAAAAGACATTTAATTGACCCTTTTACTTGAACGTGAACGCTTTTGTGGGGCAAGCCCTCTCGCAGGCTCTTCCGCGGTCGCACAGGTCTGCGTCAAGGACCACAGCCTTTCTGTCATCACCCTCGCCAGTCATCCTTATTACTACGTCTTTTAGGGGGCATACTTTAACGCAGGCTCCGCAGCCTATGCATCTTAGTGAATCTATTGTTGGATTCATTTTTGCATTAGTACGTCATGAACTTCATGTGGCATCTGCTCATCTTGGCGTAGAATTCGACATCTGATCTGAGATTTCTCTCTGTGTTGAATATGTTGTCAAGCCCATACCATGTCATGAACCATCCGCCAGGCTCCAAAATAACAAACATAAGGTTGTGCAGGAAACTTTCTGTGACTGCTGTCCTGATGTATGTTGATGCGAACATGAGTGTCAAACCCACGCAAGCTGTTAATGCGCCGTGAAGCCTCGATTTCTTAAGCTCATGAAGTAGTTGCTTGTGCTGGCGGTTAAATTGTTCGTGAAGTCTCTTTTTTATTATCTTCTCAACCTCGGCGTCATGCTTGTTTGCAGGTATCAGAAGCCTAAGTTCTATTGTTCCGGTCGTCCTCTCACGTGCCTCTCGTTTGGCTATGAATATGAAGTCGTCTGATATCAGCCTCTCAGAATATGGGTGCGGGTCGAAGTCGCTAAATATGTCGTCGTAGACGTCAAGCCACACGCTCACCTCAGACATCTGAAGCAGCTTGAACTTCTCATCCTCCGGGATTGGCACGTCAAAGGCCTCAACAATCCCGGGTTTTCTTGTTAAATCACTCATTAGAAAACACATTATCCCTACTTGGATATAAACAAAATCCGAATAGTCAATCGCCCTTATAAATTTCGTTATTTTGTGTTTTTCACCCCTATCTTTTATACTTATCTACATCTTGTGATTATTATTAGGAGATAATTTTGTGACCTTTATGCATGATGAACAACAGGGATACTTTAGTGACATCGTGGGTGATGACGCTAACTGCGGAGAGCTCAGGATAGTAGTTCTCGGAACCGGCGGCGCGGGCT
>CAYXON010000097.1:0-5044 GCA_964467145.1 uncultured archaeon
GCAACAGACACCATCGAATACCAGTACTACCAACTAAAACTCGACCGCCTACTACGGGACTTCGACTGCTCATCAGCCGCTGAAATACGGGTCACAGACCCCTACGGAGTAGCAGTCCAGAGGAAGGTAAGCTTCTGGCAGAACGCAGAATACTTCGACCTAAAATTCGGGATGCTCGACGCAGACAAAAACAGCATAAGAGTCTGGATAAACAAGGAAATACCCGTCTAAAACACTTATATTTGAGAAAAACCTAAAACAACAGACTCAAGACACCCCATGCCTCGGTGGCTCAGACTGGTAGAGCGGCAGACTTGTAATCTGCATGTCGGGGGTTCAAATCCCCCCCGAGGCTAACTCATTGTGGTTCAAGTGCTAGCGACAAAGAATTATCGCTGCACATCAAAAGACATTTGTCCTTTGAGTGTCACGCCTTCGGCATAGTCTAAGTCTTTAACTTAGACTGTTATAACAGTCTTCTCTGGAATAATTGAACGAATAATATTCAGTACTTATTTTATCACATAATGTGCTGTCATTTTTTGCAATTGCAAATTCGAAGTGACATTTGTCTATGTCTGAGCCATAAGCGCTATACCCATCTGGTTCGCAGAATGCAGGGTCGTTGTATTTTTAAGCCATCTGTTTAGAACACTCGTAGGCGCGTTCTAAGAAGTCTGGACCACACATACCACATATTTTTGCATCCTTTAACCTCATCGCAATCGGATCGAAACACTCGTGACACTTTACATTCTGGAAATCAGTTTGGTAATATGATTTTTCATTATAGTCTTCATAGATGCAAGGTGCGTCTGTTCCATTGTTTAATGCTTTTTCATAAATTATGCACTGCTTTTCTGAACCTTTTATAAAACCCATGGATTCTAAACATTCACATTTGTATGTTGGATCCTCTATGCTATCACATTTTTTTTGGTCCTTTGTTTTCTTTGCGATTTCCAGAAAGCAGGTGTAGGCTGTAAGGCTAGTATCACTAAATATCTGGCAGAAGTATGGGTCTCCATTACCTACTACTGTATAATACTCTGAGTACTCATATGTTGCGCTATCACCTAACCCAGGACCGTAGTAATAACTAATCTTACCCCTGCATTCTTCAATATTTTTCTTATTCAGGCAATCCACACCTGTTTCTGAATAATAGCTTTTACCTGAACAAAGACAACCGGCTAGTAAGTTTGCCAGGATTATTATACTAAATATTATCTCCTTTTTCATATCAATTATCTGTTTATTCTTTGGGTTTGAGTATTAAAGTTTAGTCTAAATGACATTATCAAGCTTATTGTTTTGACTGCAGGTTAGTGGTCTCTTCCGCTAGCAATACTCCACCTAAACCGAACAGATTTTTCTAGTCCCCCCCGAGGCTTCAAATCTTACTTTGGGTTAAAGTCATGTCTTCGGTATTAACCTAAAGGTTTCCTTTTTTTGTTTGCATATATTTTATTCATAACTTCCCTTGATTGTGCCAGTTTCCTTGTATACTGCGTTCTCCCCATCAAGATTTATTGTGTATGGTATCTCCACAGTTACTGTGTATGACTCACCTAACAAACCACTAGGACATCCACTTACATCCACGTCGAAATTATCTCCGGCATCTACATTCACGTAGCCTCCTGATGCAGTGCATGTAACACCTCCAGCAGACCTTATCTTAACAGCTGATAATCTTACATTTATTGGAGTTCCTACACCACTTGTAAAAACACCATGGAATACTCCGTCTGTACTCATGCTAGTTTCTCCTAGTTGCGGTTTAATCTTGCTAAAATAAGGGGTAGACTCCTCAAATGTTCCAGTAATCACTCCCTCATCAGACAGTTCTCTCTTTTCTCCACTCACTGTGTAGCTATATGGTATCTTCACCTTCAGCTTGTATGTATCACTCAAAGGCTGCCCCTTAGTACAGTCTATCGCAGTGACTTTAAGATAATGCCCCCCCAAAACTATCGGGTTATCAACCACGCCAAAACACTTTACCCCGTCGCTTGAGGATATTTCAATGTTAGAGTTGCTTAAGTCGATTTTTGTACCTACAGCATTTGTGAAAGTACCATAAAAAAATCCATCAGACCTCAATCCAACCCCCCCAGTGATGTCAACGGTCTAAGCCTACTGAAACCCGTATATGATGTCCCTAAAAGGGGTGCCTCCGATTCGTTCGAAGCCGTTACCGCGATTCTGGAGAAATTATCCACCTTAATATTTCTATCATTAACTCCCGACCAGATATTATCTGCTAAAAAAACAAATGAAACAACCAGTACCCCAATAATCACAACTGCGGCTGTAACAACCAACATCCCCCAGATATATGATTTATCAGATGAGCTACCCCCATATTGTTCATACTCGATACTGGATTCAACGACCTTAACAACATCACCGTCCACACCTCTCTTTCTGCTAAGGGACAGCAATAGTGCTGCAGCAACCAAACCAATTAATGGAAAAACCAGGTAAAGGTACAGTGGGAAATCCACACCAACAGATTTACCATCAACGATGTAGAGTATGATAGGGACAAAAAGATTCAGCAGTAGAACACCTACTGCCATGAAAACATACAATCTTTTATTTGCCATAATAACCTAGGCCAGTGTTGACATAATATCTTACATTTCTAAGCTAAAAAAAACCTGTTTATTCCTTGGGTTTGAGTATTAAAGAGGCTTTAAGGCTAGTTCAATGGCTGGTATTGACCACCCTGTTGTATTAATGAGCTGACCATCCCCCCATTTTCCGAACATTTTGTTCAAACGCTCAAGACAGCTTCGCTGTCTTGGCGCGCTAATAGAATCCAAGATTCTATTATGCGTCCCCCCTGGGATACGTTCTTTTTTTATGTTTTTTTATCCTGGATATTTTAACGAGGTTTGCACATAATTTACTTAAATGACAACGGTCAGACGGTATGCACAATCACCCGCTCATGAGGTGTCTGTTGGTGTTTTGGCGTTCGGCAGTGAATCTGCTGAAAGAAGTCCCTTGGCGTTTCCAGTTGTTAGATCAGATTTCTTTGACCACATCATCTCTGGGGGTGGGGGTCTAGACGATGTAGTTGACAGGGTTAGCACTCAACATTTGGCTGGTGGGAGGACATCCAGCCTTAATAGGATGGTTGCGGCCTTAGGACTAAATATCCACAATCAGGTAACTGAGAAAGAATTCAATTGTTCATTCAGGTGCCCGCCAGGAAGCAGTGCATTAGATTATGTGGCATTAGGTTGGTTGTATGAAGAGACAACATTGCAGCCCTACAATGGTAACATCCGGATGGCCAATCTCCCAGCTAACATAGGGCCAGACCCGGCGTCTTTAAGTCGGGAGGAGGTAAAATTATTTGAACGGGATACCAGTACGGATTTTGTCACTGAATGGGCCCCGCAGTCTGAAGCATTGACTCTTGAGGCCGCCCAAATAAAGGCCTTCAGGTTTGGCAGGTGGAGGAGACGGCAAACATGGAAAACAGATGTAAACCCCACAACCACCCCAACTCAATCCGGGGTTAGAGACTATGATATAGGAAAAACAGCAGAGGGCATACTAAAAAGACTAAGAACAGATAATTCAGGGCCATCATTCAGACAACTTCTGGACTCTACATTCGATAAGGGATTGAAGGAGCATTTTTACCATCATGAGCGGGTTTTCTTAACAGCAGCAGCCATTGGTTTTATGATGTCTGGGGAAGAACCTAGGTTGGAGATAAACTTAGCTGACGTCAGAGCTTCTGTTGAACGGCCTCAGGGGCTTGACACACTACGTGTGGACAGAAGGCTCACAACAGACGTTTCAAAGCAGACCCAAGAGGTGGTTGAACACTCCAGGCGGATAATGACAGAGATCAGTAAAGGAAAGCACTTGCAGGAGTTTATGGAAGAACACAACGACATCAGAACTGCAATGGCGTTAGGGTATCTGATGGGTGCGGGCAAGGTAGAAATTAAACCAGAACAGTCTAATATGATGGTTAAGCTAAAATAATCTAGGATTTCAATACTGAATAATGTAATGTTATGTTTTCCAGTTTTGTTTGGTTGATTTTTTCGTTTTCCCCTCCGAGGATATTACAACTGGCGGGGAATTGTCCTTGACGACTATGGTTTTTTCCTCGGTATGCGTCGTCGTTTTCACAGTCCCATACTTCAGTTTCACCCTGAATCTTTTCATCTTTCTTGTCAAAAAATAGTTAATTGGAGGATAAGAAACTTGAGTGATAAGACTTTATATCCTTGTATTACCTCCTTTTTCTCCGTCATGGATTCTTCTTTCGGAAGGCGCGGCAGCGTCAGAGTTCTTGCAGTTGTCCTGTTAGGGGCACTATTGGCACTTCTCATACTATCGGTTGTGTTGGCTGTGTTTTTGTCTTATGATTTCGGTCCGCAGCCGCCTGCGACAACGATAACGCATAAAACCACCTCATCTTTGACGACATCTACGACAACGTCGTCGTCCACGTCCTCTACGACAACAACTGTTGACCCGCGTGTTTTGGAGCTTGAACAGAAGGTGGCAGACCTTGAGGATGCGCTTGCGAAGACGACCACCACATCTTCAACTTCATCCACATCGACTGTTTCGACGACGACGCTGTCAAGCTTTAAAATTGATAGTCGCGGTTATCTTGTCGAGGGCGATGATGACCGGTTGTTTGAGCTTATCCGGCAGACGCTTAACATGAGTTCGGGGGGTTAGTTGAGTTTGGTCTCGTATTCTATGCCTTGTATTGTTTTGTTGTTTGCGAGGAATGTCTGTTCTTTTATTGTTATCTCTGGTTTTCTGTTTCCGTAGTATGTGTAGCTGTACCAGTTGTTGCATAGGTTGTTGTCTCCTTGCATGCACCGTATTATGTGTATGGTGTTTGTGACTCCCCAATACTTGTCCTTGTAGACCATGTCCGCGTACACCCACCCGTTGTCGTAGTACTCGTTCCATGAGTGGGCTGTCAGTGTAGTCTCATTCAGCATGTACCCTATAACCTCCCTTGATGGTATCTTCAGGCATCTTGCGAATG
>CAYXON010000098.1:0-5018 GCA_964467145.1 uncultured archaeon
TGTATAAGGATCCAGGTCGGCTGGATGTGATAAAGGAGCTGGAGAGTGTCTCCAAAACTAACGACTCAAAGCTCTGGTCAGCCGTAGCCTCAGAATTATCAAGGGTTCGCAGAAACCGCCGAAGACTCAACGTCTACAAAATAGACGCTCACACACAAGATGGAGACATAGTGGTTGTCCCCGGAAAAGTCCTGGGCGAGGGAATGTTAAGCCACAAAGTTGACGTCGCAGCATACCGCTTCACAGAAGGCGCAGCCAAAAAGATACAGGACGCCGGCGGAAAAGCAATGACGCTACTTGAGTTGGCGAAATCCAACCCTAAGGGCGATAAGATAAAGTTGATGGGATGATGAAAGTAATAGACGCTGAAAAGCAGGTACTTGGCAGGATGGCTTCGCAAGCAGCCAAAGCTGCCCTCATGGGCGAGGATGTGGTCATAGTCAATGCCGATAAAGCTTACGTCTCAGGCAGCATGACATCCGTATTTGGCGAGAACCTGGCAAAAATCGAGCTAAAAAACAAGGGCAACTTCGAGAAGGGTCCATATCACCCAAAGCGCCCGGACAGGTACGTCAGAAAAGCAGTCCGCGGAATGCTCCCAATAAGAAAACAGACTGGAAGGGATGCATTCAAGAGGATTAAGGTCTACATAGGCGTTCCACAGGAGCAGATGAAAAGAGACAACATACCCCTTCCGAAAAAAGAGGATGCTCCAGAAAAGAAGAAACTCAGGCGAAAGGTTACTGTCGCCGAAATATGTGCGAGGATTGGTGGCAAATGGTGACAGACAACAAACAGGTTTCAGGAAAGCGGAAAGAGGCTATCGCAAGAGCGACATTAAGGCCAGGCACAGGAATAATCAGGATAAACTCAATGATAGTCGCAAACTACACCCCGGTGTACGCCAAACAAAAAATAATGCAACCCCTAAACATAGCTAAGGAATTCTGTGATGTTTCAAAGATTGACATACGCGTCACAGTCTCTGGTGGGGGATTCATGGGGCAAGCAGGAGCAATAGCCAACGCAATAGCAAGAGGCCTTGTGGAATACACAGGAAGTGAGGACCTGCACGCAACATACCTAAAAGCTGACAGGACATTAATAGCTGGAGACCACAGGCAGACAGAGGTTCACAAGCCCGGCCAATCAAGCAAGGGTCCAAGGCATCAAAGACAGAAATCGTACAGGTGATGAGATGATAATACCAGTTAGATGTTTCAGCTGCGGAAAACCGGTCGCACAAGACTGGGATCAATACGTTGAACGGACAAAAAAGGGCGAAACTGAGGCGAAAGTCCTTGACAGCATGGGCCACACAAGGTTCTGCTGCAGGAGAATGTTCATCACCCACTCAGATGTCATAGATGAGGTAATGAAGCATAAGAGGTTTTAAAGGTGGAATACGAGAGATTCGAGAAAGCAAGGCTAATCGGCGCACGAGCACTTCAGCTAAAGATGGGTGCGCCCATTCTTATAAAAGTTAAAGACGACATATCAGTGCTTAAGATTGCGAAACTCGAGTTCGAAAAAGGAGTCATACCAATGATTGTGGTGAGAAAATGACAGAAGACATAAACGAACAATCGAATGGGGACACATTCCTAGTATCCCTTGACGACTACCTGTCAAACGGCGTACACGTCGGGCTGAAATTCAAATCCGCAGACATGAGGCCATTCATATACAAGATACGCCCAGACAAACTATGCGTATTCGACGTCCAGAAGATAAACGAGAGACTTAAGCTTGCAGCAAATTTCATCGCATCATACGCCCCAGAAGACGTTTTCGTAGTCTCCAACAGGGTATATGGGAGGGCGCCACTTAAAATGTTTGCCAAGACCCTCGGCCTAAAATACCTGGACGGCAAGTTCCTGTCCGGAACCTTCACAAACCCCAACATAGAATCCTATATAGAGCCTAAGCTACTTATCGTCACTGACCCAACAGTCGACCAGCAGGCGATTAACGAGGCTAAGAACGCGGGCATAACAGTTGTGGCGATATGCGATACAAACACGAGGACTAAAAACATCGACTTCATAATACCCTCAAACAACAAGGGTAAGAACTCACTCGCATTAATATACTGGATACTCACAAGGGAGGTCCTGAAGATTCGGGGAGTCGATAAGCTGGAGATACCATTTGAAGACTACATAAGCAAAGCCGAACCCCAACCGTACCTTATGCTTCTGCAGGAAAAGGCCAAGGCAAAAAAGCAGAAGAACAAAAAGCGCGGCAGAAGGTAAAGATAACATTTTTATTGGGCTGCAACCTATTCCATACAATGGTCAAGGGCAGGAAAATTTCTTATCCGCTTATTTTGGTTCTGGCGTCTTTAGCGATTTTTCTGATTTCATTCTACGTCATACCAAAGTATCTTGTGCCATCTGCTTATGAGATGTCTTACTCCCTCATTTTTTTCGTATTGTCCTCCTATTTCCTTGGTTACTCACTGACAAAGGATGTTTTTGACTCTGAGGATTCTCTTGAGCTTCATGTGATACGGCTCGGTTTCGGCCTTGCGTGTCTGCCTATTTTGTTTGTTGTTATGGGGCCAGTGGGTGTGCCGCTAAGGTGGAATATAATCTTTGCACTGGCGGGTTTGCGCCCATTATATGATCTTTTCACTTCCCCGAACCTGAAGTTACCTCGTGTTTCTGTCGGAAGATACGGCGCCTACTCATGCATTATCTTCGCTGTTGCCTTTACTCTGGCGTTGTATGGCGCCTACCAGTACCCGTACCTTGAGGACGGCGACCCGTGGGAGCACGCACTTGGCGCGAAATACATTTCACTTTTCAACAAATACACACAAGGTGACGGCCTGAACTTCGCCCACTACCTGTCCCCATACCCCCCAACCTACGACACCCTTATGGGGTTGACCCACCAGCTTAACTCCTCCATCTCATGGACTCTAAAGTCCTTTAACGCGCTTTTGGTAGCGTTAAGCTATTTGTTCGCGTACTTCCTCGTCAAAAGGCTATCTGGCGATGAGCGCGCGGGGTTTTTCGCAGCACTCATCCTCTTCATGCTGCCGCCATTTGGCAGCCACACAATCTGGTCCCACACACTGTCTGTGGCCTTAGTATTTCCGGTTTTTTACGCGATGTCGATGGTCGGCTCAGGAAAGCATTGGGTGATAATATCGGCGCTGCTTCTTGGCTCAAGCCTCATAACCCAGCCCCTCATGTCCCTTGTGATGGGCGTCTTCGCAGCACTCTACGCCCTTGCTAGGGTCCTTGCAGACAAGGGGGTACTCAGGGATTTCGCAGTAGTGTGTGTTCTGGGACTTGCCGTATCCATGGTGTTCTGGGCTGTTGCTTATCAGAGCCCGTTTTTCAGGTCTGCAAACGGTTTGGGTGCGGATTCCTCTGACGGCGCAGTAGTGATGGGGTTGACTGAGGGTGAGAAGATGCCGACTGCATGGCTTTTCTTCTTTCCTGAAAACCACGGCGACATATTCATGCATCAGGGTCTGGGGTTATTTGCTGTAGCACTTGCTTTTGTGACAGTAGATATGGCACTCAGAAATAATCCACTCAAATACTTTAAAAAGAATCCATGGGTGTTATCAACCACATTATGGCTTTGTTTCTCCCTATTTTTCCTTTTTTCCGCGGGTTTTTCGATAACATTCCATCCTGCGAGATTTTGGGGTATAGCTGCAATACCATTGGGTATGCTTGGCGGTTATTCTCTTGCTAATGTTGACAAGATAAAGTTCATACCTAAAAAACACGCAAGGACAGCATTCATGATACTCGTTGCTGGATTAGTTGTGACTTCTTTGTGGCCTAAGGTGATTGTCCAGACATCAAGGTGGTCTTCAAGTCTAACGTATCTTGCAGGCGATAACATGGCTTATTCTGAGATGATTAAGCTCGCACCAAATACGCTTGTGTATCCTCTTTGCAATATTGACGCGTACGTGATAGGTTATGACAAACTGAGTTTATCGTGGGACCCTGAGATATACAACTCCAGAAAAGACCCGATGTCCCACAATCCAATTACCCTTCACACATTGCTTTCCTCACGCGGGTATAAGTGGGTTATCGCAGACCCTCAGTGCGCGAGAAAATGCGTTGACGACGGTGATGGGACCTCCGCTGACTGTAGCAGCATGTTCGAAAAAACACTAGAGCGTCTTGAGAACTCCGGTCTTTTCAAGATTACGACAAGGAGCAAAGACAACTTCATAATAAAAATATTATGAAGGGGGAATTATTTTTTCCCCCTGAAGTTCTTGCCGGGATAAACTGCCTTTGAACCGAGTTCCTCTTCTATTCTAAGAAGCTGGTTGTATTTGGCAAGTCGCTCGCTTCTTGCGGGTGCTCCCGTCTTTATCTGGCCTGTGTCAAGTCCGACGCAGATGTCTGCGATGAACGCGTCCTCTGTCTCACCAGAGCGGTGGCTGACTGTCACGCCCCACCCGTTTTTGAAGGCCATGTTGGCTGCGTCAATCGACTCTGAAATCGAGCCTATTTGGTTGACTTTCAGAAGCAGCGCGTTTGCGGCACTTAGTTCTGTTGCCTTTTTGATTCTCTCAACGTTTGTGACTAGTAGGTCGTCGCCTGTTATCTGAATTTTCCCGCCTAGTTTCTTGGTCATTAAAGTCCAGCCTTCCCAGTCGTCTTCTGCCATCCCGTCTTCAATTGAGACTATTGGGAATGTGTTGCAGAGGTCTGCGTAGAAGTCTACCATCTCGGATGAGCTGTATTTTTTGGCGCCGACCATGTAGTATCCGCCGTCTGCGTAGTAGAATTCGCTTGATGCTGGGTCAAGTGCTATTGATATCTTGTTTGCGTATCCTGCCTTTTCCGCTGCCTTTACCATGTATTCGAGCCTTTCCTGCGGCGTGTTTATTGGGGGTACGAATCCGCCCTCGTCGCCGAGTTGTACTGCGTTGACTCCGTACTTTTCCTTGAGCATCTTTTTTAGGATGTGATATGTTTCAGCCACCATCCTAAGCCCTTCAGTGAATGTCTTAGCACCTGTCGGCATGT
>CAYXON010000099.1:0-4963 GCA_964467145.1 uncultured archaeon
AGGTTTTTGGCTATCTCTTCGATGTCGTCTTTGAATAGCCGTTGTTTTATCAGTTTCCCGTCTCTGAGCACGAAAGAACCCAGAACGTTTGTCGTTAGCTGCATTGTCATGTGGTTGACCCTCATCAAATAATGTATTGGGGGTTTATAAGAAACTGTTCCCCCCAATCTCTTGGGGGGCTTTTTTTTAGTGTTTTTTTTAAATGGGGGGGGGGGTTCTTATCCTAGTCGGCTATTGCTTGCTTTTCTGAAAGCTGATCCTCCGCCGCCTTTTTTGTGGTGTAGAAGCCCCAAAAGGACTACTGCGAATATCCCGACTAATACGAGCATTATGAGTGCTATTAGGGCGGGTATTATGTAGCCTGAAACTGCAAGTCCTGTTTCTTTGACTGCTGTGACTTCTGTTTTGGCGTAGTCTTGGTTGTTTATCTGTATGGTGTAGTTTCCGGTTGTGTTGGCTGCTACTGACGCCATCCCATACTCGTCTGTCGTCACTGTGAACGTCTGCTCACCTGCTCCTACGTCTATCCTGAGGTTGGCTGCTGGTTTGCCGTTTGATGAGGCGTTTATGAATAAGTTGTTTTCTTTGAAATAGTAGCTCATCGTGATTGGTCTTGGGTTTACTTTCAGGGTGTTCGTTCCTCTTTCGTAGTTTTCAAGGTCTGCGTCTATCTTGTACTCCCCAGCTTTTGTTGGCGTGTAGGTGTACTCTGATATGGATTTGGTTTCTGACACGCCCGGGCCTGATATCCTAACTATTGCTTCGGTGGGTACGCCGTCCATGTTTGTCACTGTTATCTTCACGCTGTCGTCTAGGGTTATTTCTTTCTGGCTTAGTTTGACGCTTAGTTGTCCGCTGGCTATGAGGTCTTGTCTGAGGTCTGTGTAGCCTGTCTTTTTGACTACTACGTGATATTCGCCGGGTTCTTGGAATGTGAAGCTGAATTTCCCGCTTGTGTCTGTTAGCCCGGATATTGTTGTTCCCTCAATCGAGATTGTCGCACCTGGTATCGGGTTGCCTGATTGGTCTTTCGCGGTTATGGTTACTCTGTTTCCTCTTATGAGTTCTGCGGAGGCTGGTAGTTCGAGTTTTATCAGATTTTCTACGGTGAATATTTCAGTCCCTGCTGTGTATGTGTCTTTTGTGGCTTTTACAGTGTATTCTCCGGATACTGTTGGGGTGTATAGTATGATTCCGTTACTTGATGTTTTGCCTGGTATTATCTGTTCTAATCCTCCTGTGCGGGTTACTGTGACTGTTGCTCCGTCAACTGCGTTATCGTTTGATTTCACTGTTATTGTCACTTGGCTGTTGACTTTGATGTCTTCGGGAGTTATGGTGGGTATGAGTTGGGATTTTTTACCAATCGTTACAGTCTTCAGCGTTTCATCGTATCCTGTTCCTGAGCCGCCAGCAAGTATCGTGTATGTCCCTGGCACGTCTATTTTGAACGTTGCGTATCCGTCTGAGGCTACCTTAACTGTTGTGCCTCCTGGGCTGATTTGCGCTGCGAGTCCTGTTGCTGCAGCACCTGATGGTGTTGTTATCTTGACCTTGAATGTTTCTCCTGCAAGCGGTTGCGCTGGTTCTGGGTCTCCTATTGTGAGTTTGTTTTGTATGTTTACTGTGTCTGTGACTTTGCAGTATTCGTCCATCCAAACATCTATCTGGTATAGTCCGTATCCTACGTCTGATTCTATTGATTTGGTGAGTTTGGTGAAGCTTTTTTGTCCGTCGCTGTCTGTTGTGCCTGTTGAGGTGTAGCGGTCGCTGATGTCCCAGACTCCGTCGTCATCTCCTTCATCGTCGTCTATCCAGGTCACCTTTACTTTTGCGCCTTTTACTGCGTCGTCGTTTCCATCGGTTACTGTTACTGTGAATTTATCATCTAAACTCGATAGGTCTGGGTCTATGTTATAATTTAGTTCGTAGCTGCTTTTCTTTGCCTGTATGTCGACTTCGTCGGAGTCTGATTCATCGTTCACATCGCCTGAGACTGTGACTTCAACTACATAGTTGTCTTTGCAGGCGTATTCCATGAGGTTTTTATTCCATATGTCGGCGTTGTCGTCGTCTACTATTTTGAAGTCGTTGGAGTTTATTGTTATGTCATAGTCGTCTCCCTCTACGAGGCTTATTGTCCTGGTCTCTTGATGGACTAGCAAGTCATCAACGGTTATTTCTATGTCTACGTCGACACTGTCATCTGTGTCGTCTGGGTTGTTCAGGCTTATTTTTACGTTGAAGTTTCCGCCCGTGTCTATAGAATTGGGGCTTACGTCAACTGATATGTCGGATATTCCAACGTCTGCTGATGCTGTTTGCAAGTATACTGTCATTAAAATCAAAAAAGCAGCCAGCGCAAAAGATTTCCTTAGATATTTTGTGCAAATCATGTAAACACCTTTGAATATAATGTTTATTTATTACCTTCTAGTCTATAAAAAAAGGAGTTTTTACCTGCCTGAGAGCCTTGACCTGCCGGGTTTTTTGGAGCCCATCAATTGTGAGCTGTGTTTTGGTTGTGTCTTCATTTTCCTTATCTGGGGCATGCTGACGTCCCCCAAATATTTTCTGCCGAGGTAGACTGCAATCAGCGTCATCATGGTTATCAAAAATATTATCACTAGCGGCGTTGTTAGGAGTATCAAGTCGTATGAGCGTACTATGCCTAGGTCGAGTGTTTTCTCCTCGTACATTATGCTGCCTTCTCCCTTGTTTACTGTTACTGTAACGTTCCCCTCTTCGTTTAGTGCGAACGAGGCTAACCCTTGCTCGTTTGTTGTGGATTCTGTTAGCTCTCCCTTGTTGTCTAAAACAGTCTTTAAGCCCTCTATAGGCTCTCCTTCCCGTGTTATATTTATGTGGAGTATGCCTGAGTCCATCCTGGTTAATACATCTAGGGGATATGCTTTTACCTTGAATGTCTGGTTTGTTCCGACGTAGTTGCTTTTTGAGACTGTCAGTATGTGTATGCCTGGTCTTTCAGTGGTTATGCTTTGTTCTGACGCGGTGTATTGTCTGACCTTGCCTATTGAGTCTTTAATGGTTATCTCAGCGTTTGTCGGGGCTTCGAAGCTGTCGTATACTTTTACTGTTATGTCCTTTCCTAATTCTACTTCAGCAGGTATCGGGTCTGTTGAGAGCATGCCGAACGGGTTTATCTCTAATATCTTGTCCCAAAACATGTCTTTTGAGAGTTTGAACGTGTATTTCCCGGGTTCTTGTAGGTTGAATGTTGCTTTTCCTGCGAGGTCTGTCGTCTTTTTAGTGTCCGTTTCCAGAACCTCAACCAGCACGTCTGGGACGGGCTTCTGTGACTGGTCATTGACTGTGATTGTTAAGGTGTCCTTTACTGTGGGTGTCTCTGGTTCGAGTTTTATCGAGAATGAGTTTTTGGCCTCAAACGATGTTGTGGACGAGGCGTATCTGTCCTTGCTTGCTCTTACCTCAAATACTCCGATTGATGAGACTGTTTCGTAGGTCATTGTGCCGAAGCTTGATGTTGTGTAGTCGTTTTCGACTCCGTCCGGTTTTTTTATCGTTACCGTTGAGCTTGGTAGTGCATCTCCTCGTGACAAGATTGTTATAGTTACTGGTTGTCCGACTGTCGGCTGCTCTGGGGCTATCTTTATCTCTGGTGTGAGCCTGTCTGAGACGGTTATGGTCTTGTTAAGGTTCCAGTATTTTGTGCTTATCTCGCCTATTGCGAGGGTGTATGTTCCTGGGTCTTCTATTGTGAAGTTAGCGCCTCCATTGTATGCTGCTGCGACTGTCTTGTATGTGTTTCCGTTTGAGTCGAAGACTTTGAGCCCAACGCCAGACCCTGCTGGTACTGCCATCCTTATCATCTCTTTTACGACTGGGTTTTCAGGATATGGGCCGTCGACTATCAATGGTCTTTTTATGTAGAATTTTACGTCTCCGCAGATGTCCTTCTCCTTCAGCTTCATGTTGTATTCCCCTGCAACTGTGGGGGTGAAGGTGAATGTTCCGTCGCTTGTAGTCTTTTGTGTTATGACGTCGCCTCCGTAGACGTCTTTCATCTCGACGTTGACGTTGGGTAATGGGTTGCCGTTTTCTGAGTCTACAATCTTTACCCTTACTACTCTGTTTGGGATTGGCTGTGTTGGGATGAATTCTATATTCGGGACATGTCCTATGTTGAATTTGACTGTTTCCTCCATAACCTTTGTTTGTGTGCTTGTTGTCAGAATCTCAATTCTTGCATCTCTCAGCCCGCATCTTATTCCGGCGTCCTCCCAATCTCCTGCATTTTTTTCTAATTTGAACTCCACCTCCTCTATTCCGGCGCCGAGGTTTTTGGGCGTCAATTTATACTCATCTACGTAACAGTTGACAATGTAGGTGTCGTCTACTCCGCTGAATTTGGCGGTTATAGTGAATTTTTCGCCGTAGTCTACAGGGTCTTTTGAAACCTCAAGGCTTGTTATTCTAAATGCTGATACATGGCTTGCGAACATGCATGTTAGTATCAGGCAGGAAATAAACAGTGGCTTAATCTCCATCTTAATTTTATGTATTTTATGTGTTAATATATCGGGTAACCTACCACATCTTATGGTATGCTATTTTATTAACTTATCGGTTACTCAAATGAAAGTCACTAGCCCTATTATGCTCTCGTGCTCTTGGGTGTAGTCCCTAAGGCATGATTCTATCCTGAATCCCTGTTTGATGAAGAACTGCTGGGCAGCTCTATTGTCTGCCTTCACCTTTGCTGCGACTCTCCTTATCTTTTTCTCTTTGAGAAACTCTGTCATGCCCTTTATGAGGGCTTCCCCAACCCCTTTTCTCCTGTGTTCTGCATCAACTGCGAGGGGTCCTATCTCAGCCCTGCCAACTGCCTCAAAATACAGGCATCCCGTGAATCCGACGATTTTGCCTTCTTCTTCTGCTACAAGGAATCTGAAATCAAGTCTCTGTGATGATATTAATATGA
>CAYXON010000100.1:0-4940 GCA_964467145.1 uncultured archaeon
TATCTTGGTTGTTCGCGGCGAGACTGTGTAGTTGAAGGTTATGTTCTCCCACGGCTTGATTAGTTCATATTGCATGTAGGATGAGCCGGATATTACCTCAAAATCTTGGGGTAGTGTGTCTTTGACTGAGACATTATGGATTGTCTGTGAGCAGTTGTTAGTAAGCGTTAGCATCACAGTGTATGTTTTGTCTATGACTCCCTCGTTGCTTAAGTTCTTGGAAAGGATTACTTTTGGTTCAACAGGGTTCACTGTGATTATTGTCTGCTCAACTTCGCCTTCATATTTTTTGCCGGATTCATCGTAGAAGAAGTACCTGCCAGGCCATGAGCTTATGATTCCTGACTTCGAGGGGGCTATCGTATATTCATACCAATATACTTGTCCCCCTGGAAGGGGTGTGAACCACCCGTCTGTTGAGCCTTTTGTGAGATAGGATCCAGATGGCTTAAAGTCTGTGACTGTTAGGTTGAGTGCCTGTTTTGAGCCGATGTTTGTGAGCATGACTGTGACATTCACCCATTCTCCGAGATTTATCTCATGCGGGTACCAAGCCTTCGCAACATGTATCTTGGGTTTCAAATTGACATATTCTACAGTTATTGTTAGGTTGTCAATTTGCAGGTTATCGTATCTGTCAGTCTGCCAATAGTGGCCGGACACCAGGGTCAGATTGTTCTTGCCTTTTTGGAGTAGGTCAGGTGAAATTTCGATTGTGCAGGGGTCCCAGCGAAGGTTGTAGTTCGGGCATATTGCGCCGGCGACCACGCCGTTAACGTATATTTTGTTGTTGGTGTGGTCGGTGTCCCATACTAGGAAGTCAATCCATGCGCGCTTGTATTGCGGGCCCACGATGAATTGCTTTTCGATGTTAAATCCTTCGGTGTTGGGGTCAGCCCAATTGCTTATGTTTCTGTCACCAATGTGGTGGATTGAGTCATCTTTAAATATTACTTCCATGTTCTCTGCTATTGAATCATCAGGTAGTGTGAATGCAGAGGCAGATGCTATGATTAAAAGAAACGCTAGTGCTAGGGTCTTTTTTGCCACGTTAAAAGATTATGTTTTACTCGGAAAAAAAGGCTTTAGTGCGCCCTTTATCTGCTTGAAAACCTGTTCTATTGCGTTGTCCCCATCAACCTCGTAAAGCGCCCCCTTCTGCCTGAAATATGATGTTAGGGGCTCGGTTTTTGCATGATAGATTTTAAGCCTTTTTCGGATTGTTTTCTCGCAGTCGTCTGCGCGTTTTCTTATTTTGCAGCCGCATTCATCGCATATCCCAGTTTTTTTCGGCGGGTTTTTCAGAAGATGATATGTTTGGCCGCAGTCGCAGACTCTTCGCATCCCGATGCGTTTTATGACTTCAGCCTCGCTTAGCCGTATGTCCACTACCACATCTATTTGAGTTATCTGTTCAAGTGCTTTTGCCTGCGCGAGATCCCTGGGGAACCCGTCAAGTATGAATCCACCTTTGCAGTCGCTGTGCCTTATCCGTTCTGTGATTATTGCGTCGACGACGACGTCTGGCACGAGCTCGCCTGCGTCCATCGCCTGCTTTGCCTTAAGTCCAAGTGATGTCTTTTCTTCTATCGCGTGGCGGAGTATGTTGCCGGTTGATATCGCAGGAATATTGTATTCTTTCTCAAGCAGTTCGGCTTGCGTTCCCTTTCCACACCCTGGCGGGCCGACAAGGACTATGTTGACCATCTCAGAACGTATTCAACGTCTGCGACACCCATACCGTATTCAATAGCAATCGTTTCAAGCACAGACAGATAGTTTTTGTACTCTTGTTCAGTATAGTCGGATTTCGACTCCTTCTCAACGCCGTCCATAAGCCTTTCTTTGAGTAGCCTGTTCCAGACTTTGTAGTCTGCGACCGCATACTTCTGCGGATTCTGAAGCATTAGGATTGTTGTTGCGCCGACTACGTCAATGCCAAGCCTCTTAAGGTGTCGTATTTTCTCTGTGATACTGTCTGAGGTGAATGCTAATCTTGTTATTTCGTCGGCTTTGAGGTGGCGGTGCGGTTTAGCGCCAATGTATTCAAAGACTGCCTCCATGTCCTTTTCTGTAAGCTCTCTTTTTCCCATGAACCGTTCAGAAAGCTTAACCCTTTCGTGGTACTGTTTGCTGTCTTTTAGCTGCCTGTATTGCCTGAACAGATTCATAGGAACACCCTGTGGAAAATGATAAATAAGAATTCACCAGACGAGTATTAAAGCTGGTTTTCGGCCAATACCGAATAAAAAAACATGGTTTTATATAGTGAGCATGAGACATAAGTAAGCATGAACAAGAGAATACCTTTCATAACGGCAGTTTTGATGGTTTTTGCGCTTTTTACGCAGATGACTTCAGCGGAGATTATAATACTAAACGAGACTAAACCCAGCTTCTACGCGGTTGAGGACATGACGCTTTCCGGCGACTTGAACAACAACATACTCGACCTTAGCGGCAGCGGGCAGGTCATAGCCGGCGAGGACGTCAAAGTGTATCTTCTCGGCAGGGCTGAGGACATACTCGTTGACGGGCTTACCGTCGACGGTTCGCCAGCTCCTGTGTCCTTTGATGAGAAGGGATATTTCATGGTACTTGACAAGGGCAAGTTCAGCTTTGATGGAACAGTCAGTATAAGGACGAGGGGTCAGGTAAAGATTTATGTGCCAGGTCCTGTGAATGCACTCAATGTCAAGGTCGAAAACGGGTACGCGATACACGGCGACCAGTACGGACTCTTTGACAGGGAAGTCATAATACAACGCAGCCAAAAAGCCGCGATGATGGTTGACGGAGGGTTCAAGTACACGTACGCGGACAGGAACACCTTCCAGTACCAGCTAAGCTACCGCTCATTCGGAAGCTCACTCGGTCAGGCTGTTGTGAACCTTAGAAACGGGGAGAGCATACTTTCTGTAACCGGCGCAAACGATTACTCAGTCGAGGGAGGAAAGCTTATGCTTGAGCTTGAGGGCGAGGAGGCGAACGTCTACATAACAGGTACATTCAACTCGCAAACGCTTAGGATACCGCTTGACGAGGGCAAACACAATGTGCTGATAGAGTCAGACCCTGAGAAGAAGATAACAATATCAACGGACGCTGAGGAGATTGACCTGAGCCAGTCAAGCATGAGCCCCTCATACAGCAACGCCAGGGCATTCCTTGCAGCATATGGGAACAGCTTCTCGATAACGCTTGAGGAACTTAAGAAGTACCCGTCGCTTGCGGCATCAGTGAGTAAAGCTGTCAACAGCATCGCAATAACCGAAAAGGGTAGCATGCTGGCTGAGCTGAACTACAGGTACTCAAACACAGGATACGACTACATAAAACTTGACGCGCCACGGACCCCGCTTTACGCGGCAACAGGATATAGGAACTCCGTAAAGCTGACCAAGGAGAACGACAGCCTATACCTGTCCTTCCCAAAAACTTCATCCGGCACGCTTGACGTAATATACTTCGACACACGAGACCCGATAAAAGCAGTAGACCTCATAGATGTACCGGTAGCCAACACTGACCTTCCCATAACCGAGGCCGAGACCAGGGTGATACTGCCTGAGGACTACGTCGTCTTGTGGACATATGGGGCAAAAGGCGGAAGCGAGCTGCCTTCAGCCGAGTCTGCAATCGTGTTTTTGGTGATATTTGGGGGGATAGGATACATGATGAGGGAGAAAACTGGTTTCACACTCCTTTACACGGTATACAGTGCGGGACTATACTACTTCAGCCCTGTGATACTTCTCGTGTCCATGATGGCCTCAATACTTCTGATAGTGAAAAAGCACATATCAGAGAAGTCACTCAAGTGGATGCTTGCAGGGGCTGCTGTGATGATAGTTCTGTGCCTTGGGGCAGTAGCGTTTTTCGCAGTCGCTGGCTCTTTCATGTCAGCGGGCTCGACATACTACGACAACACCGCAATGCTATCATCTGATTATGCGAGGGTTGATGAGGCTGCAGCACCCATGTTAATGACCAAGTCCATGGAGGTAATGGGTGCTGGAGATGGTGCGATGAACGTGCCTGTCCGAGAGGGTGTGCTGCCCGTGCGGCTTGAGCTTCCAGCGCTCGGAAAGACCATAACTGTGAAGTCCCACCTCATACACGAGGACAACCCGCTTAAGATAAGCGTGCTCGTCGTCGCAGGATGGTTAAGATACGTACTTTACTTTGTGTCGCTTGCTGCAGGATTAACCTGTTTGAGTGCGCTGAAGAAGTAGGTGTTGATTTTGTGGGGGGGTAACTCCCCACAAAAAAACTTTTTTTTACCTGTACATTAGGGAGTCCTGGTGGAGTTCCTGATAATTCTCCTGTCCCTTTTTTAGCTGTTCGAGACTTGACTCAAACCTTGTTTTTATCTCTTCCCCAGCCTTTATCAATTCCTGGGTATCGACCTTAAGTCCCAAAAGGCTGTTTAGTAGGTCGAGAAGCGCAGCTGATGCCAGTATGTTTGGGACATACGTGGTCTCGACCATTATTGCGGTTGCAGGTATCTTCTGCTCAATACACTTTAGCATCAGAGATGATGATATGCCTGTGAGGACGCCTTCATCAAGCATCTTTATCTTGTTTGCAAGTATCTTCTTGCTCATGCTCTCGTCTGTTGAGACTGCCATTATCTCATGTTCTTTATCTGTCTCAACCCCGGGGATTGATGCAAGGAACATCGCAGACTTCGGCTTTATCTTGGCCATCCACACAGCTATCGCTTTCGTGAACTCGTGGGTGAAATTGAATGGTATTATCAGCTCAGAGAATATTATGGCAAGCCCGTCTTTGCGGTATAGCCTGATGGGATGCATCGGTTTTCCATCGTGTACGACAGCTATTGCGTCGAGTTTGTCGCATTCTATGTAGCCAACCAACTCCATCTTCATCTGTTTTATCAGGTGATTTGCTGCGAGCGTGCTAACGTACCCCCTGCT
>CAYXON010000101.1:0-4924 GCA_964467145.1 uncultured archaeon
CTACATCAACGACGCCGACGACATCCACCACGACCACTTCCACAACACTTGAAGAGTCCACGATAACATCGTCACTGGCTCCGTCAACCACTTCGACGACACTGGCTAAAAAGAAGCTAACACTATCTGTGGCGCCAGCCAAACTATATCTGCTCGATGACGCAACATTAAAAATCGAAGGTGATGGCGTTGAAGCTGAGCGCTTCAGAGTATACTTGAATGGAACACTAGCTGGTGAAACATTGGATGGGAAATATGAGTTCATAAGCCTTAACGGAGGGACATATCCAGTCCTTGTGGAGTCAGACTCATTTGACAATGCATCAACCACTTTTATAGTAAATAAGGACACGTACGCGACCTCAAAGGATGTGTTGGGGAAACTTACAGATGAGCAGCGCAGGCAGGCGATAGACGGGGGCAAAGTTGACATAAGGTTTTATGAGTCTAGCTTCTGCAACATATGCGATGTTGTAAGGGGTCAGCTTAGTAAGGTGGTCAACAATAACCGACAGTGCGTAGTATATGAGAGACTGAGTGTCTTTCGGTATCCTGAAGAGGTAATCGCAGGGTCTTACCCCACAATAGTTGTCGAGGGAAGAAATGGCATCTACAAGGATAACGGGCTTGTGAGTATGTCAAAAGTCAAGCAGATGATTGAGTCAGCCTCAGGATGTGATGTGCGATGAACGCCGAGATAATACTTTCAGCAGCGGCCGCAGGCCTTCTATCAAGTGTCAGCCCATGTCAACTTCCACTTTACCCCGTCATCTTGAACATAATCTCTAAAGGTGGGAAAAACAGGTCTTACCCGGTTTTAGCATTTGCTCTGGGTCACTGGCTCATGTACTCCCTGTTTTTCATCACACTCGCGTACGCGATAAAAACCCTGGAGGCTGGGGTTGTGGAAAGCCTTACTGAAACACTATATCTTGCGGCATATCTTGTCGCAGGAGTGTTATGCATCATTTTCGCAATTCAAGCTCATGGGGTAGTCAGCGTGTGGCTACCATCTTTCGCACCTAAAACAACATATTCGTCCGGGATTTTCGGCGCATTCACTGCAGGCGCGATATTTTCACTTGTTGTAAGCCCCTGTAACCTACCTTATCTAATAGTTGTTTTCCTACCTCTCATTTCGTCTTCAGTCAGCATACTCGACGGCGTCACAGCACTTCTTGTTTTCACACTCGCAATCACAGCCCCCCTCGTAGTTGTGGGATTATCAGCTAAGAAGGCTGTTGACTGGGTCGGCGCAGATAGGATACGGCTTGCATCATCTGTTTTCCTGGGCGCAGCTGGAATATACTTCCTGTCTGTTGTAGCATCCCATCTAATCTAACACAAAATATTGTAAGGTTCCTCAACAATTATCCGCGCCTCCATCGGCTCATCGCAGAATGGGTTACATGTCAGAAGATGCTCGCCTGTGTCGAGGGCATAAAATATCAGCTCATAAGTCCCGTCAGGCACCATCGTTATCGTTTTGTTGGTGTATGTCTCTCTTATCCTGTGCAGACCCTGCTGGTTGGTTATGTTCGCTATTATGGTATCCCCCAAAAACGCGTTCAACTGGTCTGGTCTGAACTTCTGCCCCCTAATCTTAACATTATAAAATCGTGTCTGAGTCTCATAATCTGGGTCCGGCACCCTGACGCATGTTGTTGTCGTCGTTGGGATTGTCGTCGTTGTCGTGGTTGTAGTATCTGGGGTTTTGGGACATACCCACTGGACGCACTCACACCCAAGTTTTGGCGCCTGCACCCAATCCCCTAATGCTGTGTAAGCCACAGTAGTGGATGTGGCGGCGGTTGAGGTGGTTATCGACTCGGTCGTGGTCGTCTCCTTCTGTGTTGTTGATGTTGTGGACTCTGTAGTGGATGTCGTGTTCCCTAGTGTGCCGACAAACTCTATAGTCGTTGGCTCAGTCGAGGATATGCAGCATGAAATCAGGATGGTGGCGGCGATGAACCCAAGCATTAGGGCTTTAGAGCTCATGTTTAATCATGTGGGTGTCAGGATTTATAAAGATTATTCCTCGTCT
Organism: uncultured archaeon; assembly: GCA_964467145.1. Classification (GTDB taxonomy): domain Archaea; phylum Altiarchaeota; class Altiarchaeia; order IMC4; family SCGC-AAA252-I15; genus JAHIYG01. The sequence goes on from CAYXON010000101.1 coordinate 2,045, forward strand.
GTGGTTTCCTCATACTGTACGCACCCGCCTGTCGGTTTGCAAATCTCGTTTTCCATGCATGAGCGTATCTCGTATCTGGTTTGTTTGGTCTTACAGCATCCGTCGGAGCATATGGGCTCGTTGTAGAGCTTGTACATCTTGTCTTTGTTGCATTTTAGGTCGCCGTATTCTGCTATCCCGCAGTCGGAGTCTGCTGTGCATGATTCGCAGATTGGTTGAGCCAGTGTTGTGGTTGTTATCCCGCCGTCTGTTAGCCCGCATTTTGCTTTGCATTGCGTGCAGCTGCATTCTGTGTATGTGAAGTCTTTGCCGTCGCAGTTACATGGCGGGCAGACAACATTTGTTTGTCCGTCTTTGATTTCAACGACTGGACAGTCGGTTTTTTTGTCTTTGACGGCTCCGTCGCTGCAGACGTATTTATTGACTATCTTCTCTGTTGTTCCCCCTACCCCTCCTGTTGAGGGTTTGAGATACCATGTGAGTGAGCCTCCGAATAGAAGCCCTAGAAGAAGCGAAAGACAAATCAAAACAGCAACCATCAAAACTTCGACTTTGCCCATGATAAGAAATTAATATGTCTTAATCGCTTAAAAACCATCTGTTAATGTGTGATGTTCTGTTCTGAGGCGCCTGCGAGTCTGTAAACATTTCCCTTCCCGTCAACTAGCAAGTACCTTGGCGTCTGAGCTAGTCCTGGGTTTTCCTGGATGAATCTGCCCATCTGTGCTTTGAAGTCTGGGTCTTGTTTTTCTGCGAGTATCTCAGCAGCAGTCATAGCATAGAGGGCTGGTTTTACCGCTTCTGGGGCGGTGAATATGTATGTGAGCACCTCCCCCCGTCTTTCCTCATCCACGCCTGCCCAGTCTATTGCCCTCTCCGCTTCAGCCAGCCACCTAATGTTTCCTGTAGCCATTGCCTTGTCTGCAACGGCGACGGCATTTGATCTGCTGAATTCCGCGCTTTTTGTGCCGAGGTACCCTATAAGGTGTTGCTGGGTGTATGGCCTGTCGTTTAGTGCTGAGAGCCTTCCGAAGAACTCATTTGATGTCATCACTGTCGCCGCTGCTTCTCGGTTTTTTAGTGTGTCGTCTGGTGTTGCGGCTGCTGATTCTGAGATTTCTGCTGCGAGGCCTAAAAGCAGGGTCTGGACTTGCGGGTTCAGTCCTTCAGTACCTTGTCTGAATGTGTTAACTGTCCGCGCACTCCTCAGCTGTGTTACTGACCTGCTAAGTTCCGTGTATTCTAGCACAACCTCCTCTGGGAGTCTGCTGTCCTGGAGTGCCTTGGCAAAGTCTCTTTCTCTTAGCTCTTCATCTTTCTGTTTTTGCGCTACCTCCCTCAGATGCGTCTGCATCTGCTGTAGTGTCGCTGAGCCGTAGTCTATGCCTGCTATTGCATCGTCTCTAAGGTATCTGCGTTCCTGGTTTATCACTCCCCTCAATCTCTCGGAGCCCTTGCGGTCAGATGATGCCATCAGCGCCAGATAGACTCTTGCGAGGTTGGGTCTTGCCTCACCTAGTATGGATATGAACTCCGGCACCAGGTATACTCTGTCCCTAAGACACTTTCTTATTGTATCGCCGGCGGACGCCAGCACTTCCGTGTTTTGCGGGTTTGCGCACATTGCAAGTGCAAGCTCCCTTGCAATGGGTTTTGGCCCCCCCTCCTGGTGGCTGAGTTCCTCAGCCTCTGAAACAGTTACAAGAGGCCTTATTTTTGCCGTGTTGTCTGTGAATCCTCGGATGAAATCAACATCAGTTATCCTCTCTAACGAGCCTATGAATAATCTGTCGTGGGTTGTGGCGTCTTCTTTTCTTGTCGTGGCAGGGTTCACCATCGTCGCATCAGTCGGCTCTATCAAGTATGCTCTCAAAAAAGTCTGCGCAGCATTCAGGTCTTTTTCGGCTATTCTTCTGCAGGCGTCTGAAACTCGCATAATGTATGTTGCGTCCTCTGCCATGAGTCCCATAAGGTCTGCGACGTATGTCTGAGCTCTCTGTTCATCTTTGTCAAGTCTTTTGACCTCTCCTCTCCTCAGCTCATCCATGTAATCTGTAACAGCAGGTTCTGAAAGTACTGTGCCTGCCTCCCTTGTTGAGCCCAGACTGACGTCAAGTATATCTAGGTTTTGGATTAAATCCGCTGGATTGCACAATGTCGCGGCATTTGCTGCAGCGAATATTTCCGAGTGTTTTACCGCAGCCCTCAAAGCAGGCATTAGGAATTCATGTCCTGGTTTTCTGTTGAGGGATGTCGTAATTACCTCTTTTGCAATCACAAGTTCCGCGGCTGTCGGAAGCCTTTCTACTGGGTCCACGAGGTCTCCGACCATGAGCATCTGTGCTAGGCTCTCATTATCCCTGGCCTGAGTAACTACTCCGACTGCGTCGACTATCCTGTTGTTTATTGAGGTTCTCTCAGGTGTGGTGAGCCATACCATCTCGTCAACTATTGCGGCTGTCTTGTTGACATCCCTTCTTAGATTCATTACTGGCCTTACTGCGTCCAAGATTATCTGTCTATTAGCGCCTCCCATCTCTATCTCAAGCATCTTGCGTGTTGAGTCAATCGCAGCCTCCCTGTCCTTTTCCGAGCCGTACCTGAAGTAGGTGAATGACTCGAGGAAAACATGCCTATCATCATCTGTTGGCAGAAGCTCGACGACTCGCCTCATTTTTCCGATGTTGGCGTCTGACCGGCTAAATGCCATGTAAGCTGAGCCTTTTATGCAACTAAGCCTTTCGATGAAGTGTTCCGGGCCTTGTTGCAGCCACCCGAGCATCTGCCTTTCCACATCTATTATCATGCTTCTGGCTACTGCGTCTGCGTAGTTGTCTGGTTTTCGCTGGGTTGGAATCCTGGCATCCCCTACCCTGCCCA
>CAYXON010000102.1:0-4864 GCA_964467145.1 uncultured archaeon
GTTTTTCGCGCTAGAGCTTGCTACAAGCTACATGTACCTGAACGTCGATGAGACAGTAGGGGGAATACTTAATCTTGCAGTGACCTTCGTTGCAGCATACGACGCATACCAGAGCGCCAAAAAAAACACGAAAGAAACTAAAGAAGAGAAAAAAGAGCAAACACAACCTCAGATAAGAGTTTACTAATTTCTTACTCAGACTTCGGCGCTTCCTCAACAGCCTTCGGTTCTTCTTGTGGTTTTAGCTCTTCTGGAAGAACGCTTTTTAGCGATTTTGCCTGCGCGTCGGCGCGGGCGAGATATATCCCAACAGTCTCCTTATTGAGTATCTTGGCGTTTATCATGAGGTTTCTGGCCTTGGACATGGCCTCAAATATCCTGAGTTCCATGACAGATGAGGTGTACACGCCGCCGTTGTATGCGAGGTTGAATGCCATCATATATGCCTTGTTTAGTGTGGCTATCGTCTTCTCAGAGTCTACATGCAACAGGTCTCCAGCATAGACTGTCCCAGCCTCGGAAGCTGCCTTAAGTTTGAGTATGATTTCCATTGGCTCAATACCAAGCCTTATGAGGACTGGAGCTGCTGCCTCGCTGACTATCTCACCAGCCTTAACGAGTGTTGATTCTTCTGTGACCATGATTTTCCCACCCTGTATCCTTGCCTTAATGCCCGCTGCCTGAAGGTCTCCGATAACAGGACCTGCCGCCAACCCAGTGTCACCTGCTGGAACAACAAGGTCAAAAGGCGCTATCGCACCCGCTTTCGCTGGAGCATTAGTCTTGTTAGAGTAGATTATTTTCTCAAGCTCAAATGGGTTAAGGTCAGTCACCACAATTGCTGACGGACCGCTCAGGTATTGGTTAAGTTCCTTTATGCCGGCTTTTTCAAGTGCTAGAGAAAGAAGAGTTGAGCGTGAAACAATTATTTCAAGGTTGTCCTTAAGTTTTTTTCTTATCAGCTGAAGCTGCTTGGAGGGTATGCCAGATATCCCGACTATCCCGACTACCTTTCGTGACTTTATCTTTTTGGCGACAGAGTCGACCTGGGAAGTCTTCCAATTAGCTACCATATCCTCACCGCCTCACCCATAGTAGTCTTCACATACAGGGAGTTTATGTTCTCCCGTTGTATGACGCGCTCAATCGCGTTGTAGACCGCAAGTATGTTTTCGGCAATGTCTGACGCATCCATGCCCTCAGCCCCGACTGGTGCCTGGACCGTAGGGAGCTTTTTAGTTTTTACCCTAACTGTGTTTTTTAGGTTTTTAGTTATTATCTCGAGGTTCGCGTTAGGAGGCACAGGTTGTGGCATCTTCCCGCGGGGACCCAATACGATACCCCAGCTTTTACCTATGACACCCATCATGTCTGCAGCTGCCATAAATCCGTAGCACTGACCAGCATACCTTCTCATGCCGCGCCGGTCTTTTGTGAACTCCTCAAGCTCGGCTTTGTTAAGGACGTGTTTTGAGTATTTTTTGGCGCGGACATTCATGTCACCGTCTGCGAAAACACCTATCTCAACGTCCTTGCCTCTGCCCTTCGGCAGAAGTATGTTCAGGTTAAGCTTGTGCTCTCCCTCAACGTTGACTCCACTGAAATTTAATATAACCTCTACAGTCTGCTTGAATTTCCTATCTGTCTTCTTTGACAGGGCCTCCTCGACCTTTGGTGTGAACTCCGATGCTTCCATTAAGTTCCCTCCTAACCAGTTAACTGGTTAGTTTAGCGGGTTTTTTATATTATGGCCTTGTTGTTTAAAAGCTTTATTTTTTCTCCTTCTTGTCCTTTTTGTCCTTTTTGTCTTCTTTTACGGGAGCTTTCTTCTTATCATCTAGCTTCTGGTCTGACTTTGCAGCATCCTCAACCTTCGCCTCAGTATCCTCAACCTTAGGCTTCTCCTCCTTTGGCTTTTCCACATCAATTCCGACGATGTTGACCTCCTCTTCGTGGTGGGTCATCTGCGGCAGAACAGTAGTCTTGCCTGATATGAAGTCGTCTAGTTTTCCGGAATTTACCTCGGACGTTATCTCCTTAGGTGTGAGTCCGCTGACTGTGACCTTTAGTGACTGGCATACGCCGATTATTTCCTTTACACCTGCTTTAATATCTGATGCAAGTATTCCGCCCATCTTACTCTTGGCTACTTCAAGAAGCTGATCAAATCCTATGTCTCCGACTGCCTGACTTGTTCCGCCGCCTTTAGGGATGCCTATGGCCTTTAATATCAAAGCTGATGTAGGGGGGCTTCCGACTTTTATCTCGAACTGTTTTGTCGCGGGGTCGACTATGACGTCGACTGGGATTCGCATTCCCTTAAATGATTGTGTTGCCTTGTTTATCTCTTCGACCACCTTGGCTGCGTTGACCCCCATGGGTCCGAGTGCGGGCCCGAGTGGCGGGCCTGCTGTTGCAGCTCCTCCCTCAACCATTACAGTGACTGTCTGTTTCTTACTCATCTTTGTCTCTCACAATTACTTTTACGTCGTCGCCCCTCACAATGACTGGTATTGGTACTGCGACCTCGATTAGTTCGACTGTTATCTGATTCTTGTCTACATCAATCTTTGCGACCCTTGCTTTCTCGCCCTTGAACGGGCCGGCTATCATCTCTATCATGTCGCCACGGTGTATATCCTGCACAATTGGTTTTGGCTTGAGCGTCTTGTCAAGGTCGGATATCGGGATTATGCCCGCGCTTTCTAGGTTGCCTTTTTCCTTAAGGAGCAGTCCCCTCGTTTTTGGGACGTCTCTTGCCAAGTCTTCAATGACACCTGGGCCGTTGGCTTCAACAAGTACGTATCCCTTAAGACCTGGTGTGTAGAGTATGCTGTATATTTTTCCGCCTTCTTCCACGAGCATCTGTTTTTTGTTTATTGTCTCGCGATACAGAAGCTCAGCTACGACTCTTTCTTGGCCTGCCGTCGCCTTCACAGCGTAGATTTTTGGTTTTTCTTCACTCATTCTACAAGCTTGAACACTAAAAATATTATGAATCCTATAAAGCCTATCAGCGCAATGCCGGCACCGCAAACTTTTGAGGTCTCCGTATACTCGGATTTCTTGGGTTTTCTCGTGAGTCGGAGTATCCTGCGGGTCTCACTGATGGCCTTAGCTAGCATAATATGGACTGATGATATAGGTAGTATGGTTTAAAAAACCTATAGGCTCTTTAAACCTATGTCTGATCCCTTGCTTTCGCCGTGCTCTACCTTGTCCTCAAGCGCTTCCTCATAGCCTGGGACGCTGACGCCAGATAGTATCAGAAGCGTCTTTATGACGTTTCTGTCGAGGGTTTCATCGATTTGAGCACCCCATATTATCTCAGCATCTGGGCTTATCCTCTCAGAGACTATCCTGACTATCTCCTCAGCTTCCTCAAGTGTCATGTCACGGGAGCCGATTATGTTGATTAGGGCGCCTGTCGCGTTGCTGACGTCTGTGTCAAGAAGCGGTGATGTGAGTGCTTTCTCGACTGATTCTCTTGAGCGAGCCTCCATTGATGTGTCTTTTGATGATACCCCAAGGCCTATCATTGCTGTGCCGCCGTCTTTCATTATTGCGCGCACGTCTGCGAAGTCTAGGTTGACGAGTCCTGGTTTGGTGACCATTTCAGTGATGCCTTTGACGCTGTTTGCCAAAAGCTCATCCGCTACCCTGAATGCTGCATTAAGCGGTAGGTTAGGTGCAATGTCAAGTAGCCTGTCGTTTGGTATTACTATTACTGTGTCAGCGTATTTTCTGAGTTTTTTCAGTCCCCTCAATGCATTTTCTGCTCGCACGTGTCCTTCTACGCTGAAGGGCAGTGTTACTATCGCTATTGTGAGTGCTTGAAGTTCTTTCGCAACTTCCGCAACTACTGGGGCGCTTCCGGTTCCGGTTCCGCCGCCGAGTCCGCATGTTATGAAGACTAGGTCTGCGCCTTGGAGTGAGCCCGAGATTTTGTCGACGTCTGCTTCAGCGCATTGTTCTCCGACTTCTGGGTCGTTTCCTGCACCAACGCCGCCTGTGACGCTTGTTCCAATGAGTATCTTGGACCTTGCTTTTGAGTATAGTAGGTGTAGTGCGTCAGTGTTTAATGCTATGACTTCGCCGCCTTCGACGTTCATGTCGAGTAGGCGGTCTATTGTGTTGCTTCCTGCGCCGCCGCATCCGACAACGCGTATGGAAGTCTTTATTCCTTCAACAATCCTTTTCAGTTCTTCGTCCGTGTCAGATCCCCTTCCCGGGTTCCCGCCGCCAGACACACCATGCGGTGAGCCTGACTTAACTTTGTTAAGAGCTTCTTGAACAATCGAATCCATTAATTACACCCCTTAAGATAAGATATTCTATTATTAAATAGCATGCTTAATAAAGAACTTCCTTTTTTTATTCGGATAGTTTTTTGAGTTCTTGCAGGTTCTTCTTTATTGACTCCTGTATGTCGGCTATTGCTTTCTCGTTTTTTTCGGGCTTGAAAAGGTGTCTGAAGCGGCCCTGGAGCTTTAGGTATTCCTCGACGGGCTTTAGGTTTTCGATGTTTGTGGGCATATTAAGCTTGTGTTTTCCGTCTATTATCTCGTAAAGTGGCATCGCCCCCGTCTCAACACCGAGTTTTGCCACTTTTATGGATGCTGCGGGTTCTATCTTCCACCCTGGCACGCATGTTGCGTAGACGTTCAAAAATGTCGGTCCCTTTGTCTCAAGTGCTGTTTTGACTTTTCGAACTAAGTCTGCATGATATCCGACTGATGCTGTTGCGACATATGGTGAGCCGTGTGCTGCCATGATGTGGACGAGGTCTTTCTTCTTCTCTTGTTTGCCGATGCTTTGGGATCCTGATGGTGAGGTTGTTGTTGATGCGCCGTATGGTGTTGAG
>CAYXON010000103.1:0-4852 GCA_964467145.1 uncultured archaeon
TTAGCTCCTTATCTTGTTCTGTGAGTTCAACCTTTATGCCGATAGTCTTCATCATGTAGTAGGCTTCGAGCATGAAGTCGCCTTGGCGATGGAATCTCTTCTCCTCAAAGTACTGCATTATCGGCTTAACATCTTCATCTCTCAGTACAGCCCAGTCGAGGCTGTCGCGTTTGGGGGGCAACAGTAATGGATTCTCCCTGAATCTTGTCATTTGAGTTGTCATGTTATTTTTTTGAGGGGAGGCATCTCATCCATTGTTTTTTCTGGTTCACCCAATATTGAGCTTATGTACAGGTGCATGGCGGCGACTACATCACCGTCTCCGCGCTGCCTTGACAGGTTCATGTTAGTCTTCATTGCGCTTATGTCCGATGGGATTACTTCCTGGGGGTGGCCAATCATCTTTAGCAAGTAATGCATCCTTGCCAGAACCCAGCCGTTTTTGATTCTTCGCGACATGCGAAGATCAGACAACACTAGTCCAAGCCCTCTTTCAGGAATGTCACCGCCTTGGCCTAGCATCCTCAGGTGGTAGAATGTGTCCAAGTAATTCATCCCATCGTTAACAAGCCCGTCTAAGTGGGTGGTTATTAATTTCCTATCGCCTGTCGTTACATTCTCATTAATACCTAGTTCCTTGGCTTTGGACAGGGTCCATGCGAGGCTAAACCCTAACTGTCTCTTCCTGTCGTCTTTGAGTTTGACCTTGACGTCTGCGATATCATCATCAGTCAAGTCAGTATGCAATCCTATCCTTCGCATGAAGAAGTGAAGGTCTGCGAGTTTACTGCCGTTGTGCAATAGTCTCACACTTCTTAGGCTATCCTCAAAAATCTTGAAGTCTGATTCTGTAAGCTCCCACCACTGCTTGTTTTTAGGGGGTGTTAACAAAGGATGTTCTCTTGCTTTGAGCATCTGAGTCATACTGTTTATTTATTGCGCAAGATGAGAACAAAAACCCCCACTATTTATTATAGGCTAACTCCTAAAGGTTGGCTGAAATGAAGACGCTGGTTATCACCGAGAAGCCGAATGTCGCTGAGAGGATTGCTAATTCACTCGGAAAACCGAAGAAAACCAGTAACAAGGGCGTCGCATACTATGAGGTCGGGGACACAATAGTGGCGCCGACCGTCGGCCACATCTACGGCCTTGCGCAAGCAGACAAGAAAGGGTGGGTTTACCCGGTCTTTAACATCGAGTGGGTGCCATCGCATGAGATAAGCAAAACCAGCGATTTCACGAAGAAGTATCTTGACAGCATCAAAAAGCTCGCTAAAGGATGCGGTAAATTCATAAACGCATGCGACTACGACGTAGAAGGGGAGGTCATAGGATATAACGTCATAAAATACGGTTGCGGCGCCGACCCCCACGGCGAAAATGTGGGCAGAGTAAGGTATTCGACCCTCACAAAGGAATCAATACTAAAAGCGTTTGAGAAAGTCGGAAAAATCGACTTCGGCCTCGCGGACGCGGGGATAACACGTCACACACTGGACTGGTACTGGGGCATAAACCTCTCAAGAGCCCTCAGCAACGCAGCAAGAAGCGGCAGACACTACGCGACACTGAGTATGGGCAGGGTGCAGGGGCCGACGTTGAGGATGCTTGCGATAAGGGAGCACAGCATCAAGGCTTTCAAGCCCGAGACATACTGGCAACTAGAGATGCTTTGCAGAAAAGGCTCAGACTTCATGGCACTCCATGAGCGCGACAAATTCGACAAAAAAGAGGATGCTGAAAAGGCAAAGGAAAAATGCGGAGAAAAAGCTAAGGTCTTGAACGTCGACTCCAAAAAATACAAGCAGACTCCCCCGCACCCATTTGATTTGACGACCCTTCAGACAGAAGCATACAAGCACCTGAACATCGACCCCAGACAGACATTGTCGCTGGCGCAGGATCTTTACACTAACGCGTACATTAGCTACCCGAGAACATCCAGCCAGCAGATACCAGAGGACATAGACTGCAAAAATATAATAACTAGCATCATGCGCCAGAGCACATACCAGAAGCTCTGCCAGACCCTTCTTGAAAAGAAGGTGCTAAAGCCCGCAAAAGGTGAGAAGACCGACGCAGCGCACCCTGCGATACACCCGACAGGCGAGCTGCCTGGGCGACTTGATAAAGATCACCAGCGACTGTATGACCTTATTGTGAGAAGATTTCTCGCATGCTTCGGTGAGGCTGCAGTCAGGCAGACTGTCACAGTCAAGCTCGACAACGGGGGGGAAGTATTCATAGCCAAAGGCAACACGACAGTGGAAAAAGGCTGGCACGTCTACTATGGCCAGTACGCGAAATTCGAGGAGAACCTTCTTCCAGTCCTTGAAAAAGGCGAAATAGTCGACGTCAAGGATGTTCTACTTCAGGAGAAGGAGACCAAACCCCCGAAAAGATACACTCCAGCGTCAATCATCCGCGAGATGGAAAAAAGAAATCTTGGCACCAAGGCGACAAGATCCCAGATAGTTGACATACTTTTTAGGAGAGGCTACATCGTCGGCAAATCCCTTGAGGTCACGGAGCTTGGCCTGCACGTCGTCGACGCCATGGACAAGTACTGCCCAGAGGTCGTGAGCGAGAAACTCACGAGAAAGTTCGAAGAGGAGATGGAGGCCATAACAGAGGGTAAACTAGCATCTGAGAAGGTTATTGACGAGGGGAAGAAGACGCTGACGAAGATTCTTGAGGAGTTCAAAAACAAGGAGGATAAAATTGGCAAAGCACTTACTGAGAGCATAAGAAACTCCAAGAAAAAACTAAATGGGGTCGGCAAATGTCCGCTCTGCAATGAGGAACTGGTAATAAGAAAATCACAATACAACGGTCAGTTCATAGGATGCAGCGGATACCCAGACTGTAAGAACACGTGGCCGCTTCCGAAAGGCAACATAAAGAAATCAGGAAAATGCGAGGAATGCGGATATGCCACAATTTCCATTTCAGCAGGTAGGGGCAGGGCGCAGAAACTATGCATAAACCCTGAATGCCCGACCAAAGGCAAGGTCGCGCACCTCGGTGACGTCGGCAAGTGCCCGAAGTGCGGCTCAGAGATGATTGTCAGAAAATCAAGATACGGCACCGATTTTATAGGTTGCAGTGGATACCCGAACTGCAAAAATATTTGGGGGCTTCCACGCGAGGAATTCACTATGTCCGGCAGGTGCGACAAATGCGGTTACCCAAAGATAAAAGTCAAACCTGAAAGAGGCGATGAATACGAGTCTTGCGTCAACCCAGGATGTGAGGCGTGCACGAGCGTTAAAAAATCAGAGGTTCTTGAGAATGTGGGCAAGTGCCCGAAGTGCGGCTCAGAACTTCTAGTGAGAAAGTCAAGGTATGGAACGTACTTCATAGGGTGCAGCGGTTATCCGAAGTGCAGAAACATCTGGGGCCTGCCCAAAGACGACTTCACCCAAGAGGGTGCTTGTGAAGTCTGTGGACACCCGAAAATCAGCGTTAACCCAAAGAAGGGAGAACCCTTTGTGTCATGTGTTAACACAGAATGCGAGAAATACCGCAAGAAATAGGTTTTTTAGGAGATTATGGGTTCTGTTAGTTCGATTACGCCGCCTTTGCGCCGGTATATTACGCCGCGCTCTTGCAGGTTATTCAGTGATGAGATGATGTCGGTTCTTTCTACGCCGTGCCACATCAGCTCCTGCTCTAGAAAGCTGATTTTCACGCTCTTAAGTTCCTTAACTAAATCGCAAATCATAGGTCTACAATCCAATCCAACCACCCGGATACCATTACTGGCAGACTAAGCTTAAAAAGCTCCTGATTTTCTATGCGCTTATAAGCTATCCCAGAACTATTTGTTCTTTTTTAGTGTTGCGACTATGTGGCTTGGCGGTAAAAATCCAATAAAGCATCTTTCGTGTATGCGCACAAATAGTAGGGGCAGTCTAAAACTGATTAAGTGATTTGAGAAACTGTAATAAACGTCTTGTTTAACGACTGTGAATAATTTTTTGAATATGCTGTTGGATAGCGTTAGTGAATTAAAGAAGTGTTTGTGTGTGTAGTCGTTGTAGGCGTTTTTGCAACCATAGTGTGGAACGCTGACGACGAGTGTTCCCTCTGGGCTGAGTACCCGGTGTATCTCCTTCAGGCCTTCAACGTCGATGTGTTCTAGGATGTCGTACGCCCGTATGCAGCTGACGCTGTCGTCATCATAAGGTAGTTTGTTTATGTCTGCGATAAGGTCTGGGTTGACGTCAGGGTCCAAGTCTATGTTCACGTACCCCGGCACCTTCGACGTCCCACACCCGATATTTATTTTTAATTCTTTCTTTATTGCCACAGCAATCACCCACTCAAACTCTCTTAGATATGTGTTTTGGATAAATAAAGGATTTAGTTAAAAATGAGGATTGGAATAAGCTAGTGCAGGCAGAACCCTAGTAAGTCTAGTGTGTTTATTCCGAGTATTGTGCAGGGTTGTTGTGGCTTAGGTTGGGTGGTAATAGTCGTTGTTGTTTTCTTTTGAGTGGTTGTGGTGGTTGTTGTTTGGGTTGTTGTGGTCTGTTTCAGGGTTGTGGTTGTGGGTTTCTGCGTGGTTGTAGTTGAGACGGTTGTGGTTATTTGTTTTAGGGTTGTGGTGGTTGTGGGTTTTTGAGTGGTTGGGATAATTGTCTTGTGTGTTGTTGACGTTGTGGTTGTTGGTTGTCCGTTTGTTATTGTTAGCGTGTGTGGTCGGTACCCATTTTTCTCAGAAGTTATGGAGTAGGTTCCTTCACCTGGTTTTTTGAGTTCGCATCTGCCGTTTTTGTCTGTGGTGCATGATTGGAGTATTGTGTTGTCGTCTTTGGTTAGCTGTACTGTCGCACCCATTATCAAT
>CAYXON010000104.1:0-4852 GCA_964467145.1 uncultured archaeon
ATGATGTGGTTTGTGCTGCGCTGTTTTGTGAGAGAATCAGCATAAGAAGTATTGCGGCTGCCGGAAACTTCATGGTAATTATCCCGGCAACCCTACTATTTAAGCTCTTAAATCAGCTGAATAGGGCGGTTATCCAGTCCCAGAGGTTGTTTCCCCCCTGTTTGGCCTCTTTCAGTTCCGCTATTTTTCCGGTCTTTTGCTGTGCTACTGCTGCGCCGACAATCTTTGGCTCTGCAAGTGTCGTGGTCGTCGTTTGCTGCTGGAGATTTATGTGCTGCGGCAGCCTCAGGGTCGTGGTTGTCGTGGTCGTCGGGGCTGTGGTAGTTGTTGTGGATGTTGTCGTCGACGTCGTTGTCGTGGTTGTTGTTTCGACTATTATTTTCATGTAGTTGTGTGGGTATTTGTTCGCGGTTATCCTCATCTCGTATTGTCCGCGTTTTTCAATCTGGAATTCTACGAGCCCGTCTTTGCCGACAGTTAATGAGTGTATTGGCGGGCTAACGCCTGGTGTTCCGTCAAACACTTCTACGAGTGCTCCCTGCATTCCCTTGCCTGTGGTCTGGTCTGTCAGGTTGAATGATATTGTCTCACCCTCCCCTGCTTTTATTATGTTTGTTTGATTCGTTGTCTGGTTGTTTCCCACACCCAAGTTGAGTTCCATTATTTTTGGTATTCTGACGTTTCTCCCTCCTCCCCCGCATATTTGCGCGTATGTCCTTCTCGTTTGCATGGGTGGTGCATCACAATCCCACCCCACACAAATGTATTCGCCGTAGACGTATCCTATGACGTCGCCGTCGGTTGCGCAGTAGTGTCCGTCCCAGCTTGAAGTGTCACGGTTCCAGCAGCTGCTGCCTCCGTCATGTCCTACTGGCATCTCCACCCACGAGCCTGAACCTGAGAGCATTATCCAGAACGCCCAGTTTTCTGTGTCCCAGCAGCCGCCCGCCCCTATAGTGTTTCCTATGTCGTCTATCTTGCATAGTGAGTGGCCGTATGTGCCAGGTCCTGCCCATCTTGTGTTGAGGTCTGCGCTTCTTAGGACATTGTATCCGTTGTCTCCATCGCCTACGTTTAGGCATTCAACGTGTACGCTTCCGTCCGGGAAATCTACTACTAAACCAACCTTCGCTGCCTGGCTGAATCCTGCGAGCAAAGCCAATAAAATGGCTAAAACCATTGTTTTTTTCATTTTTTATCACAAACTAAAACCACTTGGATAATTTATCCAAGTACTTATATTATCGCGTTCATCTATATAAACCAGATGCTTAACCCGGTTAATTGGATTTTTTGGATAGCCCTTTGCGCGCTCTATAGCATGGGCACCTACAACCCAGTATACCTTGGTGGTCTGCTTGTTGCGCTGTCAGCTTTGGCATTGTCAAAAAAGCACCCCCTCATGAGTTATCTAAGGCTCGGTGCCGCAGTATCTCTGATACCTCTTGCCGCAAACATCCTACTTGTGAAAAGCGGCGAACAAATACTCTTTGAGCTACCCTCCAAAATAGATTTGCTGGTGTTTAGTTTGCCTACTTTTTTTCTTGGTGGTCCGCTGACGTTTGAGTCTATCGTGATGGCTTCTGTGATGTTCCTTCTCATGTGCGATTTGCTTTTGGCGTTTCAGATATTCAACAGGGAGCTAACGCCAGACGAGATGATATCTGTTATGCCCGGTTTTTTCACAAGCATCGTCATGACTGTGATAATCGCGTTAAGGTTTGTGCCTCAGGTTCTTTCAGACTTTAACTCCATACGAGATGCGCAAATATCGCGCGGGTTCAAGCTCACAAGCGGAGGAAAACTGGATAACATACGCGCCAAAGCAGGACTTGTTCTTCCAACTCTCATAACGTCTGTTGAACGGAGCTTCAGCCTGGCTGAGTCAATGGCTTCACGTGCCTACACTGGAAAACGGACGAGGTACAAGGGGGTAACATGGTCTTCTGAAGACCTCATATATCTCGCACTTTTTACATCATCTATTGTTCTTACAATATATCTAAACTTGTCTGGTGCGCTACAGTACTGGCCTTATGAGCAGCTGACGGTACCCTATATTGAGCCTCTCGCAGTCATACCTCTTCTGGTTGTCGCGTCCCCTATGTTAAAATGGAAAAAGCAGTAAAAGTCGACAGGGTATCATACTGGTATCCGAGCTCATCTGAGCCGGCACTTAAGGAGCTTAGCGTTGAGGTTGAAAAGGGAGAGTTCGTACTTGTGGTGGGCTCATCTGGTGCGGGCAAATCAACGTTTTGCAGGCTTTTGAACGGTCTTGTCCCAGGATATAGCGGCGGAATAATTGAGGGAAGTGTTTTCGTTAACGGGCGCAATACTAAAGACTTCAAAACAGAGGAGCTGGCAACTGATGTTGGCATGATGTTTCAGGACCCTGAAAATCAGACCATAATGTCTGTTGCAGAAAATGAGGTAGCGTTCGCACTTGAGAATAAATGCCTAAAACCGGAGGCGATAAGGGAGCGCATATCCGAGGTTTCTGAAAAGCTTGGCATAAAACATCTTCTTGCCAGAAACACCGCCGAGCTTTCAGGTGGTGAGCGGCAGAAGATAGTTCTTGCATCTGTTCTTGCGCTAAAGCCAGAGGTACTCGTACTTGATGAGCCGACATCCCAGCTTGACCCTGCGGCAAGGCGCGACTTTGTCGCAGCCGTTGCAGACCTTAACAAAAAGCACGGACTCACCGTAGTCCTTGTGGAACACAACATAAGCGAGGTGATTGAATACGCTGACTGGGTATTTGACATCGACTCACAAAAGAGGATTAACCCCAAGGACATAAAATGTGCCAACCCCTACAGTGGCATAAAATTCAAAAAGACAAAGTCAATTCAACCCGTTGTTGACGTGCGCGCCCTTGAAAAATCATATGGGGGCACGAAAGCGTTGTCTGGCGTTGACTTGAGTATAATGCGGGGAGAGTTTGTCGCACTCACAGGCCCAAATGGGTGCGGCAAGACAACGCTCGTTAAGCACCTTAATGGCCTTCTAAAACCTGACTCCGGCTCAGTTGAGGTGTTTGGGATGGATGTGTCTAAGACCCCCAGGGAGGCGCTCACCAGGCGTGTGGCGTATCTGCCCCAGAACCCGTCAGACTGCTTTTTCGCAGACACCGTGGAGGAAGAGCTGAGGATGACTCTTAAAAACTTCGGCGTAGAACGAGAACCACACTTGATACTCTCGGAATTCAGCCTGTCAGAGCACTCTGGGAAGTATCCCCGAGACATAAGCGTGGGGCAGAGGCAGAGGCTGGCGCTCGCATGCGTCACCTGCCACAGCCCTGAGCTGATAATACTTGATGAGCCGACACGCGGGATAGACGAGGCATCACGTATCGCACTCACCCACCTGATATGGCGGCTCCATGAGCGTGGCTCAACGATAGTTCTCATAACCCAGGATCTGGACTTGGCTATGACCGCTAACAGAAGAATCTGGATGGATGGGGGGCGGGTGTTGGGATGAAGAAACTGAATCTCGTACGGGCACTCCTTTACACAGTCCTTGCTTTGATGATATTCATTCTTGCAAGGCCGTTTGGTGTGTCCTTTAACTGGGCGCTTTACGCGTTCGCGCTGACGTCTCTTGTACTTCTTATTTTGTGGTGCGACTTTGAGGCGAGGCACTATGACGCCCGGATGATAAGCCTTCTCGCAGTCATGTGCGCTTTCACCGTGGTTTCAAGGCAAATAATACACGGCGTCGAGTTTTCGCCGGTTTTCTTTCTGGTTATAATCACAGGCTATATGTTCGGTTTCGCACCAGGTTTCGCGGTCGGCTCTACCGTGATGCTGGTTTCGAACTTCTTTCTCGGGCAGGGTCCTTGGACGATGTTTCAGATGGTGGGGTTAGGCCTTTGCGCGGCTTTAGCGTCATTTCTTCCAAAAACCAAAAACACGCGGCTCACGATCCTATACCTTGGCGCATACTCTGTAGCCTCAGCTTACCTGTACGGTTTTTTCATGGATTTTTTTTCGTGGATAGTTTTTGTCCCAACCCACACCATAAACTCATACTTGGGCGTCGCATTGGCTGGGATGGTTGCGAACACCTCAAGGGCTGTCGGGAATGCATTCTTTGTACTTGCACTATACAAGCCGGTGCACGCCGTGCTTGAACGATTTAAGCGGCGTTTCACGATAGTATACCTAAGGTAACCCCTCTTGGCAAGGTTATTTACCCCGCCTTCGAATACCATAAGATGAGCTTGTCATCGTCCATAAAGTCGGCTGTTTTTGGAATGTACCGCAACTACGAGAAGGCGTTCATACCAGACCGCAAAGACTTAGTCGGGAGTCTGATACTTTCCATACCAATGTACATCCTATTCGGGCTCAGCCTAATATTCCTTCTGCCTCTGATAATCATCGGCGTAGTAGTTGTCTTTTTCATAAGGCGCACGTGGAAGCTGGTAATGCTCTACATAACCTACCGGCTTTTGAAAAGGAAGGTCAAGGGCGGATACAATAATATCAAGAAGCTGGTAAAGAAATGAAAAGGTCTGCGAAAATCGAGCGCACATCAAAGGAGACTAAGGTAAAGCTGAAACTCGAACTTAATGGTTCCGGAAAGTCCAAGATAAAGACCCCCCTAAAATTTCTTAACCACATGCTCGAAAACTTCTCAAAGCATTCGGGGTTCGACATTGAGCTAACAGCGTCAGGTGATGTGGACGTCGACGACCACCACCTAGTGGAAGATGTTGGAATATGTCTGGGGCAGGCGCTTCTTTCCGCACTCGGCGACAAGAAGGGTATTGCCCGCATGTCTCACGCGATAGTGCCGATGGACGACGCCAAAGCTGAGGTATCAGTCGACCTGTCAGGCCGCCCAT
>CAYXON010000105.1:0-4829 GCA_964467145.1 uncultured archaeon
GGCGCAAAAGTTTACAGAACACGTGTGGACGCAGTAGTAGAGATATCAGCTGCGGTCCAAAGCATTCCACTTAAAAAGCTCGCGCAGTTTTTCGGTACAACACCAGCAAAACTAGTGTGGGTTTCAGAGGTACTGCATGAGGGGGGATTCATAAAGATGATTCACAAAGGGGAAGGCAGCGCACTCTGTGGTGTGGGAAAAACACCGAAGGTCTATGAACCCAAAAATATACCTGGGCAAGAATGGATTTTCTATGACATCAAAAAAGACGGCGTCAGCTTGAGCGTTAAGGTAACCCACCGACTTGGAGAATACAGTTACATCATGTCGCAGCCGGTTTTCTCAGACGCCACAAAATACTTACTTGAGAGGATATACGAGCTCTCAAAACCCCCAGACACAAACTGCCAAAAAAACGGCGGAGAATTCGAAGTTGTTGGAGAGGGACTTAGAAAAGACATAAGGGAAAGGGTTGATTGCCTGCTCCCGTTTGTGGAACCGTCTGTTAGAGACGTCATGGTGTGTGAGCTCACAAACGAGCTGAACCTCGGCAGACTCGAATACCTCCTTAAAGACCCATACATCGAGGAGATAAAGGCTCAAAGCGGGCAGCCAGTATTCATAAAGCAGATGAACTGCCCGCAGGAGTGGGTTCCGACAAACATCAGAGTAGCTGATGAGATGCTCCACAGGTACGCCAAATCCATAGCAAGACAGACAAAACAGCAGATAGACTCAGCACATCCGATGATGGATGCGGTCCTGCACACCAAAGACAGGGTGAACGTCTCAATGCCAGAGACTGCAGGCGGGTCGGTGGTGATAGAAATAAGGGTTTTTTCGAAAAAACCCTGGAATTTCGTAAGGCTCATAAAGCGTGGGACTGTGACGTCTGAGGTGATGGCGTTTCTGTGGCTTGCAGTGCAAAACAGACTAAACATACTTGTTTCCGGAGAAACTGGATGTGGAAAAACTAGTTTTGTCAATGCGCTAGGACTGTTTCTGCCAAGAAACGACCACATAGTCTCGGTTGAGGACACGCGAGAGATACAGTTGCCTTGCGGCTTTCAGAACTGGAGTCATCTGACAACGAGAAACGGCTCATGCGAAAACGAGGTCACGATGAGCCAGCTTCTGGTTAACGCCCTCAGGATGGACCCCTCATTCATAATAATGGGAGAAGTCAGAAACAAAAATGACATACAGACTCTGATGGGCGCGACCGTGATGGGACACCCTGTGATTTCCACGATACACACGAGAGATTGTTCAACAACCATAAAAAGATTTGAGGATGCGCAGATATCTGCACAAGACCTTGTGAACATAAACTTGAACGTCATACTCGAGGCAGTAAGGCAAAAAGACGACCCACGAAGTTCTGTGAGGGTCGTTAAAGAGGTTGGGGAATACCAACTCGCAGGCCAGCAAGTTGATGTGAACAGGATATACAAGATGAACATGTCAACCCGAGTCCTTGAGATGGTGAATGAGCCTAGAAACTGCATCCAACAGATAATGGGAAGAACTGGTTTGGAAAGCCATGAACTGGTGGACGACTTAAGAGATAAACGAGAGGTTCTGGATTGGCTTGTGAGAAAAGACGTCGAAGACATCAATGATTTGTCCAGGATTATTCAGCTGTACTACCACGACCCAAAAAAGGTTGCGGGAGCGGCAAGAGACGATATGGAATTGAGGGAGATAATATATGATGAGGGAGTGGCTGAATCCGCTTGCGCAGAAAGTCAGTGAGAGGATACCAGAACTGGGCAGGGAACTAGAGGATGCGGGCATAGAAGGCGGCAGGGTGGAGTACGTCTCAAAAGCCCTCGCTAAGGCGAGTCTCATAGCGCTTCTGATTTTTCTAGCAAGCGCCCTATCATCAGTAGTCCATGAGGTGGTGAGTCCAGTCGTCGGGTTATCCTTATCGATTGTCCTTTTCGCGTTCAGCATCATATGCGACATAAGCAGGCCAATGCACATGATGAAAAAAAGGGCAAGAAGGATTGAGGAAACCCTGATATTCAGCCTTCACGCGATAAACATAGAAATGGAGTCTGGGATAAAATTCCCCCAAGCTCTAAAGGACGTGGCAGACGGTGACTACGGCGAGTTCTCCCACGAGATGAAAAACGTCCTAAATGACGCGCAAAAAAGGGGCCTTTCAAAGGCTCTTGAACGCTCGGCGCAGCGCAACCCGTCAAAGATTTACAGACGAAGCATATGGCAGATAATAAACGGGCTTGAGACCGGAGCAAACGTTAACGCCAACATAAAGTCGATAATAGAGGACCTCAAAAGAAAACAGGAGACTGAGGCCGCAAGATATGGGAGATCCATGGAAAAGCAGATGACCCTGTATGTGATGGGGGGGATAGTGTTTCCAGCACTCGCGATAGTGGTTCTCCAAACCATATCGACTCTTGGAATGTCCTCAAAAAACGTTGACGAAAGCTACTACTGGACAGTCCTCGGGTTATCGCTTCTTGTGCAGTTTTTTTTCATACACATGATAAGATTCAAAAAACCAACGCTTCTCAGCAGATTATCTAAAAAAACATTTAGGGTAGGTGGTTTAATACATCACATCAGGTCAACACTAGATTACGCGGGAAATACTTCATCTGTGATGCGGTTTTCTGCAGTTGGTTTAGGCGTGTCAATCCTTTTTGGATTAGTCACCTCATTAGTATCCGGGCAGTTCTTCGAAGTCGAAGGATGGGGTGTGTTTTTCGTCAGCACATCACTTGCCCTTGTATCATGTTACACATACATTGTGTACAAAGCAGACAGCCGAGGCCTCGTGGCTGCGGAATATCTTCCAGACAGCCTTAGGATAATGGCTGCAAACATACAGGCTGGCATGCCGATTGACCAGGCGCTTTTCACAAGCGCAAGAGGTGACTTCCCGGTTTTGGGCGATGAGATACGGCTTATGGGCACAGATGTTATGAAGAACATGAGCTTTGAAAATGCTCTTGAACGACTCAAAACAAGGCTCAAAAGCGATTCACTACACATGTCTGTGAACCTGATAGGGCATGGCATACGCTCTGGCAGGGGCCTGAGTCAGTCGCTTTTCCACATAGCAGACATACTCCAGGACCAAGAACACATAAGGCAGCAAATAACCACGCAGATGCAGGCGATAAAAACGACAGTCCTGATACTTGTCATGCTATCAGCACCGCTTCTTTACAGCTGCTCAATAGTCGCAGGCACAAAGATGAGCAGCTTCAACCAAAAACTCGCAAGCACAATACCCCAGACCATTATGAGCCAGAGCTGGATGAAACCATCAAATGTGGGCGTCAGCCCGGAGTTTTTGAACAACTACATAATAGTGAATCTGCTTGTGACCGCAGTCCTCGGTTCTGTGATAATAGGTCTTGTCTCATCTGGCAGGGTTAGGCAGGGACTGAGGTACATGCTCGTGATGGTATTAACGTCTGAGACACTTTACATGATATCTAGGCAGGTGCTAACTGAAAAAATTGGCGGAGCCTTCACATAATATTTAGGGTTTATTTATTGACTCTAGAACAATCATATTAACTGGTGGACTCACAAATAATTGCCTTTTTGGTCTGCGCTACTTTGGCGCTCGGATGCATCAGCGACGGGGATAACAGGATAACCTGCCCAGATGGGTCGCTTTCAGACGATGCTGGATTTTGCGCGCCACAGACCACGACAACATTGGAAAAACAAATGAACCTAGACGACTGTAAGGTGTTTAATGACGGTGAGAAGAGGAATGCGTGCGCCGTCTCAGTGGCTGAGAACAAATCCGACGTCAGTATATGCGACGGACTGGATGATGTTTTGTGGAAGATAATCTGCTACAAACAGCTTAACGCCACAGACAAGCTCGCAGCCATTAAGACAACCACAACAAGACCGTCAACCACGACAACGACATTAAGGGCCACGACAACGACGACACTCCCAGCCTGCGGCAACGGCAGACTAGATAATGGCGAAGAATGTGATGTGGGATCATTGTGCTCGCACGCAGACGGCGTATGCAGCATAATGGGTGGGGTCGCAGTATGCCTTTACAACACCAGCTGCGATTGGAGCATCCAGTACTCAACAGATGGTAAAGACTACAACATGGGACCTTGCACAAGCTGCTACAGCCCAAATCACAAGTTTGGTTGCATGTGCTTCAGAGCAGGTGTGAGCCCAGGCCTCACAACTTCGACAACGCTTTCTGGCGGGCACCTATCATGTGTGAACGGCTTATGCAAGTGGGTTAAAGGAGAGGGCGAAAATGAATGCTCAAGAAACATGCAATGCTACCACTTTGAATGTGAAGATAAGGAATGCAAGCAGGTGATGGAACCGGGCGAGAACGAATGCGAAAAAAACATCGATTGCGAAACATGGTACGACTGAGAGGGTGGATTTTATGAGGGCTCTTGCGATGATACCAACCTACAACGAAGCCGACAACGTTGAAGGCATCGTCGAAGCCGTCCTATCGCAGGACCCAACTATTGAGGTGCTGATAGTTGACGACCAAAGCCCAGATGGCACAGGCGACATCGCAGACAGGCTCGCAAAAGACAAAAACGGAAGAGTGCATGTGCTCCACAGAACAGGTGTGAGAGGCAGAGGCATCGCAGGCGTTGACGGATTCAAATGGACGCTCGCGAAAGGATACGACTGCGTTGTTGAGATGGACGCGGACTTCAGCCACGACCCAAAAATGATACCAATATTTTTGCAGAAGATACGCGAGTTCGACGTCGTAATAGGCTCAAGATTCGTGGATGGCGGAGACCCAGGCGACTCCTCAGCATCCCACAAAATACTCAGCG
>CAYXON010000106.1:0-4798 GCA_964467145.1 uncultured archaeon
CAGAGTCGTAGTTGTTTTATCGGCTTTCCCCGCCTCTTTTGTGTCTACGCCGATGCAACCGCAGACCAGAACAATGATAATAAGATATGGTAGCACCTTGACCATAACTAGGTATCTGACTGCCAAGATATAAAGTTTAAACGGAGAAAATCATATAAGGAAATCACGTATTCGTGACTTCGAATGACCTCACCATCTCCTCGACTTTTGGTAGGTATTTGTTGTATACCCCGGATCTTGCACTGTATATGAACTGGTACAGCATCTTGTTTTTCCCGTATATCCCGTATTGCACGCTGCTTATTGAGTATCCCTTAACCTTGTAGGTGTAGACGTGTTTGAAGCCGGTATTGCCGTTAACTATAATCTCTGCCACCTCAATCTGTTTATAGTCAGTCAATTCGATGATTTCCAATAGCGATTTTTTAAGTGAATCCACTGGTTCAACAGTCTCATAGGATGATGCTAAGACCATGACGTTCTCTTGGAATATGTCCTCTTCACCATCTTGTGGAGTGACAAATGTGACTATTGTATCTTCATACTGTTCAACGTATGCCCAATCTGCGGGATACTTCATCCGCATACTGTACGCCGGACTGCCATATACGAGATAAGTAACCTGTGGGGTGAGCGTCGTAGTTGTTGGAGCAATTGTAATGGTCGTTGACGCCATAGTTGATGTGGTCGTAGAAGACGTTGAAACAGTAACGGAAGTTGAGGTAGTGGCTACGGCAATTGTTGTCGTTGGCACGGTAGAAACAGGATTTTCCAATGCGGACTTATCGTTAGGCACTGGTGTTGATATGCATCCGCATATGAGGATAACCAATACAATCAATGGCAAACGCATATTATTCATTACTTGATTGAGTATATATCTAGAGAATGAACTTCTCGCGGGCGTAGAAGCCTGCAGATTTTGCAGTCAAACCCGATGAAAACACCAGATTGAATAGTATAGCTGACAGGCAAAAACCATGAGATGGGGTTTGATAGCTGTTAGATGAGGTGATGAGACCTTACTTAAGTGCCTGTCCGCATTGTGTGCAAAATTTAGTGCCGACCTGGTAGTCAATGTTACATTGCGCACAGGTGACCATGAGTTTCGCGCCGCACTCTGGGCAGAACTTGAGCGCTGAGTCAGTTACTGGTTTCTTGCACTTCGGGCATTTTCGTGATTTATCACTTCCACCCCCAATCACCTTTGATACGCCACTAGCTATGCCGGAGGATATCTCGTTACCGGCCTTCCATTCAAGGTTGCTTTTGACGCTGCCGACTACCCTATCGAATAAGCCCATAAGCTATTTATTGTATGTGGGGGTTTAAATAGTTTGGCGTACTCGGGTGAGCTCACCAGATGTAACAGAGTGCACCCCCAGTTTTTCGACAAAAAACGTAGTTTCGGAAAGTGATTGTTTGAGTAGTTTTTACAGGCAAAATATAATCTAAGTATTATAGTAGTTGACAGTTAGGTGAAACTAAGATGAGATACTTAATCAATACAGTAATGGCAGTAGCAGTTGTTTTGATGTTGTGCGGATGCATTGGAGGAGGCGAATCAGATTTGACGACGCAGACCACGGAAAAGAAAGTGGCGACAACCGTGAAAGAAGTGGCGACAACCGTTGAAGGACCGACGACAACCACTAAAGTGGCGACAACAACAATTAAGGCGACGACCACCACACAAGAGGCTGTGAGCAGCGTACTGAACGACTTGGCTGCCGCAGTATCATCAAACCTCGCGTACAAGTGCACATACACCTACGAGTCCACAAAGATAGAGAGCTGGATTAAAGGTCAGAAGTCTTACATGGAGATGGCTGTCGAAGGCGTTAATGCCTACACGCTAAACGACGGCACCTGGATGTACACATGGATGGACGGACAGACTACTGGAACAAAAATAAACCTTGAGGACTCCAAGAAACTCGCAAGCGGACAGAGCCAAGCCGACGTCACCGAGATGTCCAATACCGCAGTAAACGTCGTGTGCACCCCAGACCTGCTGGCAGAGAGTAAGTTCACACCTCCGAAGAACATAGAATTCATGGACATGGGAGCGCTCCTGAAGCAGATGGGAGGCGCATAACTACGGCGCAAGAATCAAAATCCCCGCAGAAGACCGTCTGCGGGGTCCCCTTTAGGGGGAAAACACAATAGGTGATGAAGGATGTTCGAGACTAAAGACGGGGACGTTAGTATCATGAGTGTTTGGGGGAACAACTGCAGCATAAAAAGAAAATCTGGGAAAACCGAAAAAATTATCGAAGACATGCAACTTAATCTGGCAGACACACTTAAGCGGCCTAAGATACAGGACGGAGACACCCTTTTGACAGGCCCGGACTCAATGTTCACTATCACCTCAAGCTACAACAAGGGACGGGATAACCCAAGCGACAAATGGCAGGACAGCGCATTCGTGAGTCTGACTCTGCTTCCTAAAAGCGAGGCGAAAGTCAGCGTAGAAAGCTGGGACAAAAAAGACGTCAAAGCCAACAAGAGGGTGATTGGACAGGCGATATCAGGTGTCGAGATGCTGAAGGGGTCGTTCACTGCTAACTTTGACAAATGCGAGGCAGGACTTAGGACGCCCACAGCAGACATAAAATTCATCGAATCGTCTGGGGGGGCATTCGACATCTCTGGCGGAAACACCCTATACTTCTTCAGGACGCGGGCAGGCAGGATAGAGGTCACAAACAGGAGGACGAAAAAAACATACATGTCTAAGTCAAAGTTCCAGGAGGAGATAATAGTCGCAGGCGACACAATCTACCGCAAACCCTTGACCCAGATGGATGAAAACCCGATGCCGATGTTTGTCGCCGCACCAGGCGGGATGTACAAAGACAGTGAAGAGATGATAGACAAACAGATGGATGCGATGAAGAACATGAACTTCAATGATGTGCTCAGCGGAATAAACATGTTCACTCAGATGAGTCCGGAAGACATTGAAAAGATGGGGAAGATGGCTGGTATGACTCAGGAGCAGATGAGTGATATGCGTGAGTCATCCAAGATGATGAAGAAAGACGACTTCACAGAAGGGCTAGGCAAGGCCATTGCGCAGATGAGGGGATACACAGAAGGTATGGGGGAGCAGGGCATGAAGGAATTCATTGAGCTGCAGAAGAGAGGCACGAAAGACCTTCGGGACAGAATCGAGGGACGCTCCGAAGACCATAACATAGACATCCCAATGATGCTTGCCAAGGTGCAATCACCTAGGAAGTACGCGCCATTAGAGGCAAAATTCAGGGTAGCATGAGATGACAGGGAAAAAAGCAGACACAACAGGGTACGATGAGGAATTCCTTAAAAGAATGTTAATGCTTAAGAGCGAAAGCGCCAAAAAAGTCTCCCAGAAGATGGAGGAGTACACCAAAGAGAGGGAAATCGGGCGCGAGATGGGCAAGAAAGTAGCGCAGAAATCCGCGGAACTTAACGAGTGCGACAGGATAGCTAAGTCGTTCAAGACATCGCCGCCGCTTCTGAACAGGACATACTTGAACAGCATACTAATAGAGCAACACTACGAGGAAGACGACAGGCAAAAGGTCGAGATGCTCAAAAGAAATGGGATATCATTCCTGTCAGCTACAAGGAGCACCTCAGTTTATCCCCTCTTGTTCAGCACGTTCGGCAAAGCATACGTGAAACGCGGCGGAAAGAAGACCTTACTGCCTGAGAGCTCATCTGATTTGCCGTTCATCATCAGGGACGGGGACATAATAGGTACTGAAAGGGACTCGTATGTGCTGGAGATCAAAGACGTCACCCAGAGCATGGACAAAAACAACTGGGACATACTCGTTTTCCCGGAAAGCGAGCTCAAGGTCTCAGTGACCGAGAAGACAACAACCCCCAAGCCGGCATACATGGTCCCCTCATCAGTGCCTGATGCAGTAAAACAAAAATCAAGCTCGAAAGTGACCACACACTACCTGAAGGATATAGAGCTCATCAAGGGCCTCTTCCAGTTGGGGATTTTGAAAAAGGGCAACGACGCCAATAGATTTCTCAAGGTTCCATCAGGTTACCCAGAGGTGGAGTTTAGGGCTATGCAGGCAGTCATAGGAGGGATGATAGAGGATATGATGGCTAAGATGAGGGCCCAGAACCCAAATACTGCAGACATGATAGAAAGAGAGTACGCAAAAAGGGGGGTGACGATGGCTTCCAAAAAAGGAAAAGAAACCTGCGACAACATAAACACATTCATAGAGCTGAACCACGACAGTTCGATTGTGCTTTTCGGAACAGCAAACCAGGTAATCCACAAGGGCACAGGCAAGGCGACAAAAAAGATTTCATCTGACGGTTTTAACCCAGTGAAGATAACAGTCAAAGGCAGCAGCATGTACGAGACCGACTGCGGCAAAGACAAAGACCCCCGCGTTTCTGCGATAGTGCAGAAGAGGCTAGCGATAAACGCGTATGCCAGCGCCCTCGCCGGCAAAGCAGAGCTTGACGCCAATATGTCCGGCAAATCATTCACTGTCGAGAAGGCTGCAAGGATGCTTAAGATGGCGCAAGCCATCGGCGACGAAATGCTTGTGAAAGCCGCTGAGAACATACTCAAAAAAGCCGATGTCGATGTGGCAAGAAACGCGGCAATGACTGCAAGGGCCAATGACAAGAGATCCCAGGTGGATGACGCAAAACAGATGCTTGAAGACGCAAAGGAGATAGGTGATGAGGAGCTTATTGACGTCGCCAGAAGACAATTTGACACCGCGCAGTCAAGCGGGGGAACAGACAACTTTAACCTGGGCCAAATCCG
>CAYXON010000107.1:0-4792 GCA_964467145.1 uncultured archaeon
CAACTACACCTACAACTACGTCACCTGGTTTTGGCATGTATGCGCCGTTTAGTGGTATTATGTTTATTGAGTCTTCTCTTATTCTTGCGAGAGCCTTGACTAGTGCGTATGAGCTGGTGCCTTCTTTTCTGACATGCCCCTCGCACCGTATGTTTTCGCCCAGAAGCTGCCCGGGGATTACTATGTCTCTGTCGTTTACGTTATTCATGTTTTACTACCTTGGTCTTCACGTTGCCGTGTGTGACGCTGTTTAGTTTGCTGTATAGTTCGTTCTGCATGCCTGCAGGTATCTCTATTAGGCAGTATTGTTCTGCCCCGACCCATTCCTCTTTTTTGATTTCGCCGATGTCTCGTATGACGTGGTGCATTTTGCCCGCGTACTCTGCTGGTATGTTTACCGCCACCTGGATTCGCTCGAACTTCAGGGGTATTATTACTTTTAGTTTTTTGACGACTTTCTCTATCTGCTCCTTTGCTGATTTAGATATGACTATCTCGACCCGCGCCTCCTCCATCGCAGCCTCTATCCGCGTTAGGGGGTGTGGAGTATTTGTTTGGGGATTTATCGCGTTTTTGGCGATTATTGAGGCGACCTGTTTTTTTCGCTCTATTAGCATCTGTCTTTTCTGCTCGGTTGTGAGGTGCAGTTCGCCCTTGAGTAGTATCTCAGCTATTACCTCGCTTGCGTTTGAGACTTTGAATAGTTCTTTTAGGTGTTCTTCACTTGCTTTTTCCCCTGCTTTCGCATCCTTGAACACGTGGTCTGATGCGAGTACTTCGTCTATTGGTACTTGCTCGCCGCTTTTGTACTTCAGCGCCTTGTCGGCGTCAACATATATCTCGTATGTTTCTCCGTGCGTCTTCAGTCTTATTATTACAGCTTCGTCTAGGCTTACCATTTTTGTTTACCTCGCGTAAAAACAGTATCTTCTTTTAGTTTGTGGCTACTGCTTCTTCTCACTTGCTGACTCAAGCTCTTTTGGGAGGTTTTTGATAATGTGTTGTATCTCTTCACTTTTGACTGGGGCATATTTTTCTCCCACCTCGATTGTGATTATGTCCAGGTTATCTGCCTGTACCTTGTTTTCTGAAACGCTGTTTAATGCGATTACTGCGAGTTCTATCGCCTGTTGCCTGCTTATGCCTGGCTTGTATTTTTCTTCTAGCATTTTTTCGACGTCACGTTTACCCATGCCTATCGCGCCCGCCGTGTATTCTGTGTATGCACCAGATGGGTCTGTCTCAAACAGGTGCGGTCCGTTGTTGACACCAGCTATTAGAAGCGCTGTCCCGAATGGTCTTGCGCCGCCGTATTGGGTGTATGCTTGTTTGAGGTCGCATATGCTTTTTGTGAGTGATGAGATGTTTATTGCTTCGTTGTAGATTAGTTTGTTTCGCTGGGATTTTAGCCTTGCTTCCTCCATTAGTCTTCTAGCGTCTGCGACAAGGCCTGATGTCGCCACGCATATGTGGTCGTCTATTACGAATATCTTCTCTATGCTTTTGGGTATTATGAGTTTTGTGGAGACGTTTTTATCGACTGCTAGGAGAACTCCTTTGTCGTAGGTTATGCCGACTGCTGTTGTGCCTCTTTTTACTGCTTCCCGTGCGTATTCTACCTGGAATAGCCGTCCGTCGGGGCTGAATACCGTTATCGCGCGATCATATGCCGCAGGGCCTTGGGGATACATAAAAAAACCTTTTTTGAGATTAGTAACATCACTAAGGAATAGTCCTTTAAAAACAAAGAAAGAGGTTTTGAGGGGGTAATTTGGTTGATTTTTACGTTTTTGTGGTTTATTGTGGTTTGTTGGGGTTTTATCCGAGGCTCCATGCGAATTTCTGTTTTATTATGTCGTATGCCGCTTCGGGGGGTATTATGCCTTCTTCTGTGATTATCATGGAGATGTTTTCCTTGGGTGTTAGGTCGAATGCTGGGTTGAATACTTTGACGCCAGTTATTTCGGCGACTTCTTTGGGGTCGCGTTCTTCTATTGGGACGTGGGCGCCCATCATGGAAAATGGCGAGAACTTTATGGATTCTGTGCATACTATGAATGGTATTTGCGCGCTTTTGGCCATGAGGGCAACCTGTGAGGTGCCTATTTTGTTGATTACGTCGCCGTTAACGTATACTGTGTCGGCGCCGACAAAGACTTTGCAGACTTTTTTCTCGACTATGGTGTGGTGTGCTGCTGAATCAACGATTAGTGTGACATCAACCCCTGATGCGGCGAGGTCTTTGACTGTTATGTGTCCCTGGTAGCGGGGTCTTGTCTCGCATGCGTAGACTTTAAATTGTTTCCCGTTTTCGTGGGCTTTTTTTAGTATTGATGTAACAGTGTTGCTATTACAGATTGTGAGTATTATGTCGCCGTCTTCCACGATGTTCGCACCTATTTCTGATATTTTCAAGATTGACTGTTCAAGTGATGAGATGAAGTTTGACACGTCTGCGATTATCAGGCTTCTAGCAAGTGAGGGGTCGGATTTTGCGTGGGTTTCGAAGACGTGCAGTACGTAGTTTATGGCGTTGGGAAGTGAGACCGCAGTTGGGCGTGCGTCACGTAGTTTATCTGCTTCGCGAACCAGCTCATCGTATGAGGCGCCGTCTATTATCTCCTGTTCTAGGGCTTTCGCGGCTTCGATTGCTATTTTGAGCGCGCCCCGTATCTCCATTGTGGCGATTTTGTCGGCGACTTCGTCAACGGACATGTTAGGATATTTGTTTTATTCTAATAAAGGGGTTTGGGGACGTTCTTTTTACGGATAGTTCACATATTGGTTTACTGTGAAAAAGGAGCTGTCGAGCGTTGACGTGAGGGTGCTTGTTTCAGAGCTTAAGTCCATCCTGGGGGATTATAGTGTGGATAAGGCTTATCAGGTTGGTGGAAGGGAATTCGTCTTCAAGCTTTATGGTGGAGGGACTGCTGAGCTTGTTGTCGCGCCGAATTTCATGTGCGTCACAAAATACAAAAGGCATGCTCCGAAGAGCCCAAGCTCATTTTCCATGCAGCTAAGAAAACACCTTAGGGGCAAGAGGATAATGGATATTAGGCAGCATGGTTTTGACAGGATAGTTGAGTTAATATTTGAAAACTGCACCCTAGTTATAGAGCTTTTCAGCAAAGGCAACATAATCTTGTGCGAGCCTGGCGGGAAGATACTTGGGCTTCTTGACTGGCAGAAGTGGAAGGACAGAACACTTGGTGTTGGGAAAACATACGAGTACCCGCCCACTGCCGAGGATCCCTACTCTGTTGATTTTGAAATGTTCAAAAGCCTCGTGTTGGGGTCTGAGAGGGGTTGTGCAGCAGCTCTTGCGACAAAGCTTTCGCTTGGCGGATACTACGCTGAAAAAATATGCGAGGACGCGAGTATTAACCCGAAAAAAGAAGTTGACGATGAGGATGTTGTCATTTTGTGGACTGCGTTTGAAAATTTCAGAAAACGAGTTGATGGAAAAGCTGATGCGAGCGCATCAGAGGACAACGTCGTCCCGTTCGGAGGTGATTGGGAAAAATACAGCTCATTCAATGAGGCGGTTGATGAGTACTTCAGCACAAGACAGATTGCAACCGATGAGGAGACTGTAAAATCCGGTGTTGACTCAAAAAGGCAGAAATTCGAGCAGATACTGGAAAAACAAAAAGCCGCGTTTGAGGAGGCGAAAATCATAGTGGATGTTGAAAAGGCGGCAGGCGACAGCATCTACCAGAGCATGCACCAGATAGAGGAGGTCGTCAGCTACATACGGGCTGAGAGAAAAAAGAATGTCGGCGACAGTCAGATACTTGAGGGGCTAAGAAGTAGGGGAATTGTAAAGGGTCTTAAAGGATATGATTTAGTTTTTGAGCTGTAGGATGAATGCGAAGAATATTTTTGAGTTCAGGTGGTGGTCGGCTCCAGCCATTGTGTTTGCCGCGACGTTTCTGTCAAGGATTTTCGCGGACATGTTGTTTTGGGCAAGGTTCGGCCCGTACGCAGTCAACTATGTTGAGGGGTGGTTTTACGCGGGCGTTGCAGCAGGTACGCACCTGCCTGCAAGGGGAATCTATGACCTAAGCGTGTGGGTGCTTAGGGGACTGGAGTATTTTCTGCCAGCAGCACATGGCATCTACGCTGTTGAGGCAGCTTCCGTAATCTTTTCATGCGCTGCCGCATTGTCAGTCTACGTTCTTGTAAGTGAATTATACGGCAAAAAAACAGGTTTTGCAGCGGGTGTGATTTACGGTGCTATGACGAACAACTCAATACTTGCTTTGTGCGGGTTCACGCATGATCTTGCTCAGGCGCCGATAATATGTGCCACAATATTTTTCGCAGTAAAGTTGGCAAAGACCCGAAAACCACTTTATGGCCTGGGATTCATAGTATCGGCGGTCGTCGGGTATTTCATAAACGATGCGGTGTTGATTGGAGTCGGAGTGGGTTTAGCATATATAGGATATGAATTTTTAGCAATTGGATACGAGAAGTACGCCGTCATCTTGGTGTGTGGGGCTGCAGTAGCGTATTTCACAGTATTGCCGTGGGTGATGGATGAGCTCATATCCGAGCTTCCGCAAGGTGTTGGGGGGTCTGACGACCTTTTGCCCATGACTCTTTCCGAGATATGGCTGAAGTACAACATACTTCTTTTCATATTGCCGCTCGGTTTTTTGGAGGCGAGAAAAAGACGGGATATTGTCGGGTCAACGCTCGTTCTGGCGGGTGTCATAATCGGTTTAGAGATGTCTCGGGGGGCGAGATTCATCGACTTGGGTGTTCCAATTATATCCGCTCTCGCGTT
>CAYXON010000108.1:0-4737 GCA_964467145.1 uncultured archaeon
ATTATGGAGAAAAAAAATGGACAAGATATGTCGGAACATCCTGATATCTGGGGGCACAGGCTCCGGTAAAACAAGCTTTCTTAACATCCTCATGCCGTTCATACCACCCAACCACCGCATAATCAGCATAGAAGATACACGAGAACTCCAGCTTCCAGAGTACCTCTATTGGTGCCCGCTCACAACCCGCGAACCAAACCCAGAAGGAAAAGGCGAAGTCAGCATGCTCGACCTAATCATCAACGCGCTCAGGATGCGGCCTGACAGGATAATAATGGGAGAAATAAGGAAGAAACGCGAAGCCGAGGTCTTGTTCGAGGCCATGCACACCGGCCACTCAGTATACGGCACAATACACGCGGACACATGCAACCAGACAATCACGAGAATAACCAACCCCCCAATCGACATCCCACCCAGCATGATTGAGGCAGTACACCTGAATGTCGTCATGTTCCGCGACAGAAGACGTGGGATAAGAAGGATATTCGAAGTTGGCGAGTTCCTGATTGATGAGGAAAAAAGAAGTCAAGGCCAGATACAATACAAACCCAACATCATCTACCGCTGGGACGCCAGAGAAGACAAGATAGTGGAGGCCTCACAGCCAATGAGTCTATTCACTGAACTTTACAGGCACACCGGCCTCACAAGGACTGAGATACTCTCAGATGTCAAGCAGAAGACGTCCATACTTGAGTGGATGGTCCAAAACAAGGTGCGGGCCATAGAAGACGTCGGAAAAGTATTCAACCGATACTATCTGAACAAGGACGCGCTCGTTGACGCAGTTGAAAACAAACGCTCCCCGAAGCTGATAATCGGTGAGGGATGGGAGCCAGCAAACTAATCCTTTACGACGATACCGTCTGGTGTGAACTCCATGCTGCGTGTTCCGCCGTTGATTTTAGTCTGCCTCATTTTCTCAACAACGACAGATCTTATGACGTCCTTTCCGATGACGACTTTTTTGATGAGTACCAGCCCGTCGCACGCGAACTCGCTAACTTCATCGCGTGTGAGCTTGTCGGCTTCAGTCTGCTCAGACACAAGGAGGGTGGTTATGCCCATGCCCCTTATCTTGCTTAGTATGCTGTATACTATCTGCTTGCGGTATTGCTGGGGGTCCTCTGAGATTTTCTTGTGCATGTCCATATTCATGTCCATGATTTTTGTCATCTCAGGGTCCTCCATGAGGTTGGTGTAGACAGACACTACTGACAGGCTGTCTATGACGAGTCTTTTCGCGTTCTTGGCTTCCACCTCATCTTTGAGGTAGTTCATGAAGCTTTGTATGTTCTTGTGCTTTATGGAAAGAAGAGAGAATAATTTGTCGTTTTTTATCCCCTGCCACCCGAACTGTTGTGCCTGCTCCATAAGGTCTTCCCTGAACTGTTCGAAGCTGACGTATATTCCGGCCTCGCCTTTTTTGACGCCCTCATGTATGAACTGCAGACCAAGTATCGTTTTTCCAGTTCCTGGGGCACCGCTGACAAGAACGTTGAATCCCTTCGGTATACCCCCCTCAATCAGTCCGTCAAGTCCTTTAACGCCGGTGGATAGTCTTTCCATGGTTAATACTATCTCTTTAAATTTAAATCCTATATTTTCTTATGTCATCTGTCAGAATCCCCCTGCTGGATTCTACCCTAATCAGGGGAACTTCTCGGATGTTCATTGGCGTAGGCGCCATAATGTCCCATCTGATGCCCAATATGCGGACTGTGGTCCAGCAGTCAGGTGTCAAAGACGCGTACGGGATAGACTGCCGTGAATACCTGTCGTTCGTTTTCTTCGTATCACTTATGATTTTCGTCGGCCTTGGCGGGACGGTAACACTGCTTCTTGTCGCAGGCAACGCCAAGATGCCGATTCTTGGCCCGATAATAGGTGGTGTCATAGGATCTGTCTACATGTTCTACCTGCTTGTATACCCGACATCAATAGTTAACAAGAGGGTCAAGTACTTGGAGAGAAATCTCATGTTCTCACTCAGAAGCCTTCTGATACAGATACGGTCGGGTGTGCCGATATTTAATGCGATGGCGTCTATCGCCATGGGCAAATACGGGGAGATATCAGACGAGTTCAAGAACGTCGTAGAGCAAGTGAACGCAGGAAACTCGATAGTCGACGTCCTCGAAGACCTTGCAAAGAGGAACCCTAGCATATACTTCCGCCGCGCGATGTGGCAGCTTGTCAACAGCATGAAAAGCGGAAGCGACGTCGGCAAAAATCTCGAGGACCTGATTAAGTCGCTTGGCAAGGAGCAGCTTGTTGAGGTATCACAATACAAGAGCGTCCTAAACCCGCTGGCTATGATGTACATGATGGTTGCGGTAATCGCACCCTCTCTTGGTATAACCATGCTAATCATACTCTCGTTCTTCCCTGGCATGGATTTTTTGGGTGATGAAATGTTTTTCTGGGGTCTTTTAGGGGGTGTAACATTCATGCAGTTCATATTCATGGGGCTCATAAAGTCAAAGCGCCCCAACCTAATAGGCGGTTAAAAAAATGGGTTTAATAGAACTTCCCGGCAGGCTGCTCCCGAAAGGGGTGCGAGATAAATACCACCAGATGATGGGGTACTCAACCATCAAGACCAAACCAGATACATTCCTCGGCACTGCCATACTGGCTGGCTTGATACTGTCCTTTGTCGTAACCCTTTTGACAAGCTCATACCATCCTTTCCCACTAGTGCTCGTGTTCGTGGGATACTTCATGGCTGTTGAGATTATGGTATACACCTGGATTGGACTAAACATCAGCTCCAAAGCCTCTCAGGTTGATATTGCGCTTCCTGACGCACTACAGCTTATGAGCTCAAACATAAGGGCAGGCCTCACAATCGACAAAGCCTTAATACTTGCTGCAAGGCCGGAATTCGGGGCTTTAGAGGAGGAGATAAGGCGGGTTGGAAGGGAGACGATGGCTGGCAGAAACCTTAGCGAAGCAATAGAGCGCATGACACTACACATAAGAAGCGACGACCTCGACCGCACAGTCGAGCTGATAGTCAGCTCACTCCGCTCAGGCGGTCAGCTCGCAGACCTACTTGACCAGACTGCAGAAGATATCCGTGATCAGCAGCTGGTCAGAAAAGAAATATCTGCGTCGGTGCTGATGTATGTCCTTTTCATATTCATCGCGATAGTAATAGGAGCTCCGCTTCTTTTCGCGATGTCATCGTTTCTTGTCAATCTCCTGACAATGAATATGAATATGATAGCTAAGGAGATGCCATCCGACTTTGACGGCATGGGTGGAGCACCGATAAAGATGGGTGCCGCAAAGATATCAATAGACTTCATAAGAACCTATACATTCATCTCTATAACCCTATCTTGCATTTTCGGGGCGATAATAATGGGTTTGATACTCAAGGGCGAGGAGAAACAGGGCCTGAAGTACCTTCCAGTAATGCTTATAGTAGCTCATCTGCTTTACTACGTCGGCTCTCTGGTTCTTGAATCTACAATCGGCGGCATGATGCCCACCGGCTGAAAAATGGAGTGCAAAAAACAAACAAACCTAAAAAACTGCAACTGCACCTATCCATGCGAGAGAAAAGGCATCTGTTGCGAGTGCGTCAGCTACCACAGACGACGCGGAGAACTACCAGCATGCTACTTCCCAAAAGATGCTGAAGTCACCTACGACAGAAGTGCTGAAAATTATGTGCGACTCACCGGCATTTAACGCTTTTTTATTGTATGGCTTGTAATCTATTTGGTGAACAAAATAATCCCTGCAGCGGCAGTGATCCTTCTGGTCTACGTCGCCTACGCGCTAACGTCCCCGGCACCTGTTGTGTGCACTGAAGACGCGCTCGTATGCTGGGACGGTTCAACAGCATCAAGGGTTTCCCCGTCATGCGAGTTCAGCCCTTGCCTACAGGACCCTGTTAAAGGCATAGACTTAAAATCCGAGCGCAACCTATACCACAGCCAAGAGATAATGTGGCTAAACCTCACAGTCGAATCCGAAACAGGCGGTCTGGCGCAGGTTTGGGCGCACGGCATAGAGGCTAGGCTGACTGAACGCCTCAGGATAAGGCAGAATCAGACACTCAAACCAGGCATCAATGAAATAATGCTGAAATACCCCACCCCCTCATGCACGGGATGTGCAGGCATAAAGCCCGGAAACTACACCGTAACTGCCGAGGTAACGGTCGGCGCAAGGACACAGTCCAAAAACATAACAGTTGACATACAGCAGTAAAACACCTTTTTTGCATGTATTGTCCATAACTAATATGGCGATTGCAGAACTCCCTGGGAAACCACTTCTTAGCCCGCCAAAAACCACATCAGTCGCACCCATAACCCTCACAGCCGAGGACAGGGAATACGTGTCGGACCAGCTTGAGATTGCAAGAGCCCGCAAAGATGGCAGGTCACTTGCGACAATACTCTCATGTTCAAGAGAACTTGGCATAAAAGCGCCAATGAAAAGAGAGGACATGGGAATAATTACCGCGTACCTCAACAAGGAAAGAAAGGAAAAAATGCCAGCCTGGGGCATCGCCGACATACACGTGGAACTCAAAAAACTCAGACACTCAAGGACAATCACACCCAAAGATCTGGAGAGGATAGATGAGACTCTCGCAGACTACAGAGGCCACGTTTACCTGCAGCTCGCGGGCGAGCGAGGATACGGCCTGGGGATAGCCGGAATGCTCTCCTGCATGAAGGAGCTAGAGCTGCCCTTTGAGGTGAAAGACTC
>CAYXON010000109.1:0-4707 GCA_964467145.1 uncultured archaeon
CAAAAGTCAGAAGGGGTTCAAGGTCACGTCAGTCCCATACCCAAGTCCGACAAGATACATGGGCACATACTTGGTGAGTCTTCCCCTAAAGGAGGTTGACAAGGTCGTGTCGATTGCGTCAAAACACAGCTGCCCCTGCATGGAAGTCGGGCAAGTCATGAAGGGACTTTATGTCAAGATTGGCGCTGAGACTGTCGTCACTGAGGCGAAGATGAGAAAACTCATCAGGGGTCTGCCCTATCGGCATGGTAGAAAGATTACTCCTACCTAGTGACGAGGTTATTGGCTGCCCAAGTCTTCTTACACTCAACTGAGTCGTCTTTCAGGCTGCATTGTTCATCAACAGCGCATATCTTCACCAAATCATCCACTACGTTAGTCTCACAAACCGACGCTCTTGTTCCCGCATTAAGGCAGAAATGGTCTATTGT
Organism: uncultured archaeon; assembly: GCA_964467145.1. Lineage (GTDB taxonomy): Archaea > Altiarchaeota > Altiarchaeia > IMC4 > SCGC-AAA252-I15 > JAHIYG01. The sequence continues at coordinate 432 of CAYXON010000109.1, forward strand.
GAGTCTGTGAGCCTCTTTTTCGACGCATTTGTATTCTATCCTCGTTTTTCCACACTCTAGGTCGTCATTGCACCTAATATAGTCTGAAAGCGTCGTTGTCGTCGTTTTTAGCTCGTCGTCGTCGCATATGCTGTTATCGTTGACATCAAGGCAACAACCCATCCCAAACCGCATGTACGGCCTTTCGCAGACAAGCAGCTCCAGGGTAGTTGTGGTCGAGGATGTTGAGGCTGTGGTTGACGTTGTTGTTGGGTTAGTTGTTGATGTTGTTTTTTCAGGAAGCATCTCACCAATAAGTTTTTCAACGTTAACTGATTCTGAGACGTTAACTGTTGTGGCATTTATTGTTGGAACATCTTCTTCGCTCAAGCTTCCAAGTGCGAAGACTGCAGATAAAAAAATCATTGCACAGAATGCTGTGAAGAGTGTGAAGATGATGAATGCCACGGAGTATTTGACAGGTTCTGGCAGTTGCTTTATCTTTTTTATTTTTTCTACCACGTTTATTCCGACGATGTTACTTTCTATTTTTTTTGTGCTTGAATGCTCTACCGGAACCCTGATGAGTTTGCCCTCCCAGTACTCGAGTTTGCTCAGTTCATCAAGAACATGTTTCTTCCTTGACATTATGTACTTCAAGAAAGGTGAATAGTCTTGTTGGGTGGTTGTTTTTTTTGGTCTTTTTTTTCTCGAAGTCTTTTTACCCTTCTTCCTATTGCTTCTTTTACCTGCCATCTTACGCTAAAAGATAGGATAAACACCCTACTAATAGAAATAAGTCATGGAATATAAAAAGTAAGTCAAAAGTAGTCACGCATTTGTTGTTGTTGATAGTTCGCTGTTTTCAAGGCATTTACCGTCTCTACAACCCCTTAAACACGTTATCTTAATGGTTTGAGCTAGTCCGTTGTCGCAGTAGTGCTCATATACTGCGTCTCCATCACAGAAGTCCTCATATCTGCCGCCGTTGTCTTCCACCACCCCTTTCATGTCTGTGTTTATCCCACTGTCCAAGTCCCTGCAAAATCTACCAGACACAAATTCGACATCAACAGACTTTGTGGAAGATGATATATGACCCGAAGCCGACAATTCATCATTTGATTCCTGCGTCGTCGTTGTAACATCCTCTAAAATCGTTGTCGTGGTTGACGATGTTGACTCAACATACTCCCTAACACCATCTGATAATTTTTTAATAGTCGTTGTAGCTTCAAGAGAAAAACCCACAGCAACACCGTCAACTTCATTTGAGTTCATTGACTCAATGCTTTCGTTTCCGTAAAACGTTACCGTATGCACTCGCGGGTTTGCTGAACATATGCATCCAGAGAAAAAAACAACCGCAAACAAAAAAGCGAGCGCCCTCATAGCAGAGACTAATGCGATTAAAAAAAGAAAAGCAGTTGCCGCCGGCGTGGTTTGAACACGCGACACCTCGGTCTTCAGCCGAGTGCTCTCCCAGGCTGAGCTACAGCGGCAGGCTGTAGTTGGGTAGTATATCTGGGGTTAATTGGTTATAAATCTTCAAAAATCAGAGTATCTGGGCCTTGGTCCCGACTGACTGGCCTGGAAGACCTGGTTTGAATTGGGCTACAACCGCCCCCTTTCCCCCGTGTACGCGGCTTATCTCGCCTATGAGCTTTTTGCCGGCTTCCGTCGTCCACTCGACCTTTTTACCCAAAAGCTTCTCAGCATCATCCTTGCTGTTTGAGGACAAAGGCTTAAGTATCATCTGGTTAGTGTTCTGGGTTCTTCTTCCACCCCTATAACTCATAACTATTGCTTCCATCTTCTGAAATAGGTTTTAATATAATGCATATGGGATATAAAAAGGCAGCAACGACAATCAAACACCTTTTTATTCGACAAAAAACGTTCCTAGCATCTTTAACCTGAAAAGGTTTTTAACCCTTCCCACATATACTTCTCCTACCCATGGAAGAAGTTCGTTTTCACGGAAGAGGCGGTCAAGGTGCAGTCACTGCCGCGATGATACTCTCTGTTGCCGCATTCAAAGACGGCAAATATACCCAAGCATTCCCGAAATTCGGGGTAGAACGGAGGGGTGCGCCAGTTGAGGCATACACCAGAATAAGTGACTCGTTCATCAGGCGAAAAAGCCAAGTCTACAACCCAGACTACCTGGTCGTCTTGGACAGCACACTATTTGGTGCAGTCAACATCACAGACGGATTCAATCCAGAAGGCATGATAATCGTAAACACCAACAAGAGCGCGAAGGAGCTCGGACTCTCAAAATATAACGTCAAAATACTAGACGTCTCAAAGCTTGCCATGGACGTGCTCGGAAGAGACATCGTAAACACCGCAATGCTCGGGGCGTTCGGAGGATTCACAGGTAAAGTAAGCCTCAAAAGCCTGCTTGCGGGAGTTGAAGAACAATTCTCGGGCGGGATAAGAGACAAGAACAAGAAGCTGGTGGAGGAAGTATACAACCAGTCAAAAGGAAAATGAGCGTCGACTTAGGAAAGAAAAAACTCGGCCAAGCAGAGATAACCACCGGGGCAGTACTGCCAAGCGACGGCTCAACAGAAAAAACCAAAACCGGCGGATGGAGGTCAATGCGGCCAGTCACAGACCATCAGAAGTGCACGGGATGCGGGATATGCTGGGTATACTGCCCGGACGCGTCAAGGATAAAGGGTGCAGACGGCAAATATGATTTTGACGCGGATTTCTGCAAAGGATGCGGAATCTGTGCGGACATGTGCCCAGTCAAATGCATAGAGATGAAGATGGAGGAGAAATGAAGGAGGTAACGGAGGCGTCCCACGCAGTAGCAGAGGCAGTAAAAGCCATAGAACCAGACGTAATACCAGCCTACCCAATAACCCCCCAGACCCACATAGTCGAGCGCATCTCAGAATTTGTCGCAAACGGCGAGATAAAATCAGAATACATACGCGTTGAGTCAGAGTTCAGCGCGATATCAGCGTGCCTCGGGGCATCAGCCACAGGAGTCCGCACATACACTTCAACGTCATCGCAGGGCCTTGCCCTCATGCACGAGATACTATTCATAGTGTCCGGGATGAGGCTGCCAGTCTGCATGTCTGTTGTCAACCGCTCACTTAGCGCGCCAATCAACATCTGGAACGACCACCAAGACAGCATATCAGAGCGCGACACAGGCTGGATACAACTCTATGTTGAGACAGCCCAAGAAGCGTATGACATGACAATCATGCAGCACAAAATAAGCGAGGACAAAAGAGTCCTGCTGCCGTCGATGGTCTGCATGGACGGCTTCACACTATCGCACGTATACGAGCCGGTCAATGTCCTCGACAAAAAAGATGTCGACTCATTCCTGCCAAAATACAAGCCAGTGCATGCGATACTCGACCCTAAAGAACCGCTCACGCAGGGTCCGATAGGATTTCCGACACACTATATGGAATTCAGAAAAGACTTATGTGACTCAGTGGACTCATCGCTTAAGGTCATCGAGGAAGTCATGGCGGAATTCAGCAAGAAATTCCCAACGCAAATTGAGCGCTCAAGACCAGACAAATACTACCACATAGAAGAATACAAAACAGGCGACGCTGAAGTAATCCTTGTCGCGATGGGCTCAGTATGCGGCACAATAAAGGATGTCATAGACGACATGCGCGAAAAAGGCGTAAAGGCAGGGCTTCTGAAGATAATAACCTACCGCCCATTCCCAGCGGAGCTATTGCGGGAGAAACTCAAAAAATACAAGAAAATCGCAGTAATCGACAAAGCACTCTCACCAGGGTCTCCAGCACCACTTTACACAGAAATCTCATCAGCACTTTACAGCATCGAAAAACAACCCAAAGTAAGGAGCTTCATAGTCGGACTCGGAGGAAGAGACGTGCGACTCGACCACGTAGAAAAAATAATAGACCTAACAATCAAAGATCAAGGAAAAAAGGAGGAATGGATGTTCTAACATGGCCATACTAGGACTCGATGAGAAGGAATACTTTGCGAAAGGTCACAGAGCCTGCGCAGGATGCGCTGAAGCACTCGCCATCAGGCTAATAATGAAGGTCGCAGGAGAAAACACAATCGTAGTCCAGTGCACAGGATGCATGGAAGTCGTATCAACACCATACCCAGAAACCGCATGGCGCGTACCCTGGGTTCACGGAGCATTCGAAAACAACTCAGCAATCGCATCAGGGGTTGAGCGAGCGCTCAAAAGACTCGGCAAAGAAGATACTAAAGTACTCGTGCTGGGCGGCGACGGCGGAACATACGACATAGGATTTCAGGGACTGTC
>CAYXON010000110.1:0-4684 GCA_964467145.1 uncultured archaeon
TAAAGTTATTGAGAAAAATACAACTATTGCCGCAAGGGGTATGACGTAGACTATGTTGTACAGTGCAAGATATGTGTAGTAGGTTGTGGATGGCAGCTGGTTGAGGGTCAGAACCCTTGTGTAGACCATTGGAAATCCTGCAGTGCAAAGTAGCTCGTAGCTGTTTGCGACAACGGCGAGTATTATTGTCCCGCCAATCATGGACGGCATCTCAGTGGCGTGGACGAGTGAGCGCATCCTTGAAAGAAGGTCTTTTCTGGCGGAATCAGATAGTGTGAGTGAGACCCCTTTTTTGAACCAGAAGAAGTCTTTGATGTTGACGGCAGCGACAAAAAGCGCAACTAATCCTGCGATAAAGGTTATCATCTTAAGCTCTCCAAGGTACAGGAATAGGTTCAGCCACGCTGCCATGAAGATGAAGTACACAAGTGCTGAGAAGAAAACGAATATTCCGCCTATCAGAAGCATCCTTGATCTGGATTTGGTGTATATGAGAAGGCTCAGAAGGAAGAGTAATACGAAGAATGCGCATGGGTTGAATCCGTCCAAAAACCCTATAACGATTGTAAGTGCAGGAAGTGACATGTCTTTCGCATCAACTTGCCCGAAAAGTGGGATGTTGACTGCTGTATCTGGTTTGTCCTGGCAGCTGCAGTGCGTCTCATTTGACGTAAGAGAGTTCCTGCATGATAGTATCTTCTGCCGTATTGTTGCCCCAGTAGTCTGGTCGCTGTCGTATCCAACTATTAGATCACCGCAGATTATGGTACCCGGAACATATGATGAGCTCTGGCCGCACTCGTCAGCCATCTTAGTGTAGAGTATCGCATTCTCAAAGACTTCGACGTCGTAGTATTGCACAGTGAGCCAGTCATATTCGTCTTCAAGAGATTTTAGAAAAGGCTCTTCAGCAGCGCAATGCGGGCACCCTGGGCGGAAGAATATGTGGACTGTAACGTTGTCACCGCCTGTTGAGTTGTAGGCTACGCAACCAGGTTGATGAATGAACGCCTCCTGCGCTAAGGCAAATGAGGGAATTAGGGAAAATACCATGAGGAAAACCAGCAGTTTTAGACGCATTTTATCACCTTATTGAGTGAGAAATTAAGATGTTCACAATAAAAAGCCGTTAATCTATTAGTTCAAGTGCTACTGGACAGTGATCTGAGCCAGCAACACCAGACAATATGTAGGCTTTGCTGACTTTTTTCTTGAGCTCCTCTGATGCGAAGAAGTAGTCCAGGCGCCAGCCAACATTTCTGTCGCGGGCCCGTGTTTTATAGTCCCACCAGCTGTAGTGGCCCCCTCCCAACTCAAACATCCTGAAGGTGTCCAGATATCCTGCGTCAACTACCGCGTCAATCCAGGCGCGCTCAACAGGCAAAAACCCGGATACCCCCTCGTTCTCCCTGGGTCTTGCAATGTCAATCTCCTTGTGGGCTGTGTTAACGTCGCCGCAAAAGATTATTGACGCTCCACTGTCGCGCTCTTTTTGTATGTGATTTAGGAAGGCTTCATAGAATTCTAGCTTGTATTTGAGCCGCTCACTTGATGCGCTGCCATTCGGGAAATAAACGTTGTATAGTATGTAGCTTCCGTAGTCGGCGCGTATCATTCGCCCCTCAACATCAAAGCGCTTAACACCAAACCCGTAACTCACTGACTCTGGCTTGGTTTTGGAAAACAGTGCGACGCCGCTGTATCCTTTTCGCTCAGCAGAGGAGTAGTATGTGTGGTAGCCAGGTATTTGCTGTAGGTCTTGTGGCAGCTGACTCAACTCGGCCTTAGTCTCCTGAAGACACAATATGTCAGGGCTCTCTTTTTTGACCCACTGGAGAAACCCCTTCTTGTAGACTGCCCTTAATCCGTTGACGTTCCAGGAAATCAGTCTTGCCATTTCAACACAACATATGATTTAGTTAGTAGGAGGAACTTCTCTTTTATTACCTCGGCATCTGGGAAAAGCTGCCTGAGCTCAGACTCCGTCATAAGCCGCAATTCCTCTTTAGAAAGTCTGGGGTGCATAATTTTTTTAACCATCAGCTGTGCCGACTTTGGAAGCCAGTGTATTAGCGGCAGCATATAGTGGGGTTCTATCGGAAACCAGAAGCTTGGAGTCTGAACATAGTATCTTTTACCGACGCGCCTTATCTCGTCAGCCATCATCTTCTGAGAGTCAAAAGATCCGAGATGCTCTATCACAGAGTTTGAGAATACAATGTCGAATTCCCCGTCGCGGAACTGTCTCAGACAACGTGCATCCCCAACCACAGACACCATGTTTGGCAGGACCTGCTGCGGCATTTTGTTTATGAGAACTATCGCGTGATGGCCGGTATATCCCATTTTATGCCAGTAATGGGCTGTCCCACCAACGTCAAGAATCCTCAGATGCTCTTTTTTAATTCTGTTGACAAGCCGCGTAAAATACCTAAATCTCCGGCGCCTGAAAAATAAGGACATTCGAGAGATGGGAGACGCCAGTACACGGTAAAAACTGCAGATTATATCTTGGATTATCATGATGTGATTTATATCTATATTGGCTTAATTTAAGAGGGTGATGTTGGGTTGAAGGTGGGGATAGTCGGTGCCGGAAACGTGGGCTCCACGATAGCTTATACTCTTTCCATGGGTGGGCAGGTTTCTGACATCGTGTTGGTCGACAAGAACGCCGACAAAGCAAGAGGGGAGGTGCTGGACCTCAAACACGGACTTCCTTTCATACCATACGTGAACATAGAAACATGCGACACAGAATCGATGAGTGGGATGGACGTGGTCATAATGACTGCCGGAATCCCAAGAGGCCCGGGTGAGTCAAGGCTTGACATTGCGGGAAGAAACGTGCAGTTGTACAAGAGCCTCATACCACAGATAACAAAATCGAACAAGGACGCGATATATTTGATAGTGTCAAACCCGGTTGACATACTCACGTATGCTGCGATAAAGTACTCGGGGCTGCCAGCGAAAAAAGTCTTCGGCTCAGGCAACGTCCTTGACAGCGCGAGATTTCGAAGCATGCTCGGACAACACTTCAACATAGACCCCGCAAACGTACATGCCTACATACTTGGAGAGCACGGGCAAACAAGTTTCCCAGTATTCAGCCAAGCATCAATAGGTTGCACGCCACTCAAAAACATGCAAGGATATGATGAGGGGATGATGGAGGGGATATTTCAGGATACCAAGTCAGTCGCTGCAGAAGTCATAAAGCTTAAGGGCGCAACATACTACGCAGTAAGCCTTGGAGTCTCAAAGATAATACAGGCAATAGATCTTGATCAAAACAGGGTGTTGCCGGTGTCAACATACGTCAGCGACTTCTTCGGGGTATCTGATGTGTGCCTCAGCATACCATCTGTGATAAACAGGAGTGGAGTGGACAGGACACTGAAGATACCGCTCAACCAGAGAGAGCAGGAATCCCTAAGACAATCAGCTGAAAAACTCAATGAGATACTAGGGCAGACTGGCCTCAAAACATAGAAGATGACTGAAGACGTCAAATGCGAGGTTGAGCTCGCAGCAGGCGGAGTGCTCGGGATACTAGCCTTGGGCGAGGCCGCAGCTGGTGCCGCAGTATGCCCGCTTTGCGTTATAGCTGCCCCAATACTTCTGGGAATTGGAGCCTACAAGCGTGTGAGAAACTGGAAAGGTGGGAAGTAGTCAAAACTGAAAGTATATGAAACCAGTACTGGATATGGGGTCGGAGTTAAAGTAGAGGAGGATGCAAGTCAGGAGAAAAAATAATTTAATATAATACTTATCACCCAAAATCGCGAACTCATCACGCTTCAGATACTGGTACGAGTCATAGGCGAGGATGAAAAGCAGCAGAAACTGTATTTGAGCAAATGCAGGACTCATAAGGTACACATACTGCAAATTATTAAAGAGTGCAAAGTTGTAGGTTATAATCTGGTCGATGCTTTGCGAGCGGAATATCAAAGAGCTGTAGAATATGATAAATGACATGATGACTATCTGAAACATTAAAAGCACATTTGATGCGGTGCCATCCCTTATCTTTCTGATCCCCAGCTTGGAAGACACAAAAAGTATTATCCTGTAAAGGTAGATGGCGGACGCCCAGTAAAGACCAAGCAAGACGAAATTCCATGATGCCCCGTGCCAGAGGCCGATTAAACCCATAGTCACAAAAAGCGGGAAAACTCCCATTAAGGCAGTCCTGCTGCCCCCAAGTGGGATGTACACGTAGTCCCTAACCCAGGTAGAAAGTGTTATATGCCATCTATCCCAGAAATCAGAGGGGTTAGCTGAAAGAAATGGCGTTATGAAATTGCGGCTAAGTGTTATGCCAAAAAAACATGATATGCCCCTCGCCATGTCAACGTACCCTGAAAAATCACAGTATAGCTGAAGTGTGAATGCTACGACAGCATAAAAGACGGCTATACCATCTGGAAGAGATAGAGAAAAGGTTGAATCCACAAAACCCGCGAGTACGTCTGCGATAAAAACTTTTTTCACAAAACCGTAAAGAAAAAGGTATGCGCCCCGGCTGAACTCAATATCCCTAAAATATTTTTTCTCCTTCAGCTGAGGTAAAAGGAAACTAGACCGCTCTATCGGACCAGCAATAAGTTGTGGAAAATAAGATACGAAAAGAAAGAAGTCCACCACGCTTTTCTCAGGATTAATTTTACCGCGATAG
>CAYXON010000111.1:0-4678 GCA_964467145.1 uncultured archaeon
CTGCCCTCAAGTTCTTGGGCTGCGTCTGACTCGTATAGCCTGACCTTGAAGGCGCCCCATGAAAAAGTCAGAAAAACCAAAGCAATCAGGCCCACTACCACGGCAGTCAAAAGGTCTGTGCTAAATATCTGCCCCTTATTTGAACTCAACAAAATCACCTCCATTTCTTATCGTGTGCGTGCCTGGTTCCAAAATCCACGTCTCGTTCACCGACGCCACACCTACTTTGCAGAAATACTCACTACCTCCCGTGACGTTCAACATTATTATGCCTGGTGCGACAACAGCCTGCAAAGCGTTTTCATACTTAATCTGCGTTCCACCACCACCCGCATATACTGCATCAACAAGATGTGAGATGTCTTCACACAATATCTCATTGTATTTCTGAGCTCCAATGTCATTTGTCTCCCCCCTAAGCTCAAGGCTTAACCCAACAAAAACCGCATACACTATGAAAACGAGGTTCAACGCCCACACAGCGTCCACTGATGTTTGTCCTTTTTTCATTGTAGTGATAGTGTCACATAATCCAGTGCTCCCCCGCAGTCGCTTAGGTGGTCGCCACCTCTCCAGCCTGCACCTGTTTTGAAGTAAATGTATCCTATGTTGTTCCAGTCTACGCTACCTTTTGTTGCTTTTGGCGTGGATGATAGGTTAACTATTTTTCTGGTCCAAAACTGTGTGGGGCTGGTGAAGCTCCATTCTTTCCAGTTGTTCTCGTCTGTTCCTATCCTCACCTCGTTTCCGCATTGGAATGCGCAATCTTGGTATTGGTGGTGTTGCTGGTCCTCGTGGCGGCCGAAGGTGTAGAATTTCAGCAACCCGTTTCTGTATGGATAGTACGCTCCTTCCTCGGTGTTGTAAAATCCAGTGGTATAGATGAAGTAGCTCGAGGTCCTATTGCAGACACTGTGGTCTCCCATGAATACCCCCAAGCATCCTCCCGCTGATGAGGGAGCGTCTATGTATTCTGCGAATCCTTTATCGAGTTTCGTGAGTATTATTTCCGGGGGCGCATTGCATGAGCCTATTCCCGCGCAAGATGTGTCGTCTTCTATTGGTGCTTGAGCATTGCATGAGCCTGACTGGCACAGGTGCGGGGTTTTCTCGCCGTTGCAGGGATACGCCTGGTCAAAGCAGCTGTAGGCGGTTGGCGCGCATGTTTGTCCGTTACATTTGCTTGCGTCATCAACAACAGCTACTGTGCTGCCGTCCAAGTCCAGCTCGCACGTGTTTAAGCCGGTGCACTCGTAACCGTATCTTCCTCCAGAACAAGACGTGGCGTCGCCGCAGGTTGTTTCAGTCCCTGGGCAGTCTGTAAAGCTCATCTGCGGGCTTGTGTCTGTTGTCTTTTGAGGGTTTGAGACGTCAGCTGAGCAGGTGCAGCACTTGTTTGTCTGGCAATGTGTTCCGTATGTTGAGCACCCGTTCCAGACGCAGAATCTTCCTGCTGATATGCAGGTTTTTGTTCCTGTGCAGTCATCGCCGCCGCACACCTCTTGTTGTCCTAGTGTGCAGGGGCTTCCCTCTGCGATGTCATCAACTCCATCACATGACCCCCCGCACGGCCCACCCTCATCTACTCCGTCTTCATTGCAGTTTCTGACACCGTCAAAGCAGTGGGAGCAGTGCATGCAGTACTCTGGGTCCTGGCAGTTCTCACCGCACAACACCCAGCTACCAACCGCATCATCTTGGCACACGCAACCTATAGTGCATTTCCCATACTCGTCAAGGGATTTGCGGTACCTCTGGTTTTCGGCGTCGCATACAGGTTCCGTGACTTGATTGGGGCAGTTTGGGTTATTTTCTTGCGGGAAAATGAATGGCGTCAGCGTCTCACATTCTTCAGCATCTTCTATTATGGTGTTGCCGCATGATACTCCGCCAACTAGTATGTTGGTTGTTGCCTCAGCATATTCTTGGCTGCATTCAGCAACCACGTAGTTGGTGTAGGAGACTGGGAGGATATTGTCTGGTGTTTCGATAGATACTCTTATATCTTTTACTTCGCCCCTTTCAAGTGTGAATGCGGTCTCATTCAAACTTATCCAGTCGCTTGATTGCCCGAATACATTTAATTCTATGTTAGTTATTCTTGTGTCTCCGTTGTTTTCGGCTGTTATCGTGAAGTTTGTTGTATTTTTTGGAGTTGTCTCAACTTCAACGAAAGCTGGGGTTAGTGATAGTGCGGAGCCGACTGATACGACTCCAGACTCACTGTATTCGATTACGATTTTGTGTATTCCCTCAGCCCTTGGGATGCTGCCTTTTATCGGCGCGTCTGTCACCTCAATTACGTCCGTTGTCTTATCCCCTGGTAGTGTGAGTCGCATCACAACCTTGTTCTCAGATGATTGGGCCATCACAACACCTGATGGTATGTTCACCGTGATTGTTTGTCTTGTTCCGGGGCCTGAGTTGTAGACGTCGTCGATTGTGTTTTTTATGTCTTTGACAGTGACTTGTGCGGTGTTTACTCTGTTGTTTGTAGTCCACTCAGGGTAGAAGTATGCCATCAATGCGGCTATTGCGAGCATGAACACTCCTACATATGATATCACCTCAACTGATGCCTGACCCCTTGAGAAAGTCCTTCTTTTGTTTTGGTATACTATGCAGTGTATTGTGAGATTCGCTAGAAGTAGCAGCAGATAAGCTAGCAAAGTCTCATAAGCCATAACCCACCAGATTACATTGGCTCAGAAAACGCTTAAAAAACACTATATTTGTGGGTATTACTACGGTTTATGTTGCTTTTTGTGGTTGTGGTTTCTTTTTGGGTTTTCTGATTTCGTCTATTGCTTCTGCAACTTTCATCAGGGCGTCTGCGATTATTTTCTGGGCGTCTGCTGCGGGTTTTCCGCCTATGTCCTTGAGCGCTTCTGTGAGCTGTGCGGTGAGGCTTGGCTTGGGTGGTTCAAGCTCTGTTGGAGTTAGCCCCTCATCAGATAGTGTGTGCATAGTCTTTAAGGTGTCTGGGAATGTGTCGAGGTTTTTGCCGTTTACTGCGTCTCTGAGGTCGTTGACGACTTTTTGCACTCTTTCCCCCAGCTCCCAGTCTCTTAGTCTATCTGGGTGATAATTCTTCGATTGTGTCCTGCTTTCTTTTGCGACTGTTGCATCATCTGCTAAAGGGTCTCCGGTGAGTATGAATTTCGCAGCCTGGGATATCATTTCCCTGTTGTATCTTATTTCTTCGACGCGGTACCTTAGGAGCATGCGGCCCTGAAACGATGTGAGTCTATCCTTATCAACGCTCACCAGCAGTTCGCCAACGATGTAATCACGTCTTTGTTTTTCCATCTGCCCCCTGGCTTGCCCGAATTTTGCAAGGAGCGCTTTTGCTATCGGCTCATCAGAGCGCGCCTCAACTGCTGTGTATACTGCGTCTTTGACTTTGAAGTCGGCTTCTGCAGCGAACACTGGAGAGTAAATTCTGTGCAATACATCAACTGCCGCGTTCGGCCCTCTTGCTGAAGTATGAGTCACAGCCATCTCACATGTTCTTGCGTAAAGCTCTGGCATAATGCCCATCTCAGAAGCTCTTTGTAAAAACTCCACAGAAAACGGTGTGCCAGCCGCTACTACGCCGTTTATTTCTGAAACAGTCATCCCTGCTTTTCTGAAAAGCAGGTTGTCGCTCACTTGCCTGAAGACGCACCCGAACCCGCTAACATCAGCTAGTGCCTTAATCACATGGTCTGAAGTCTCTTGACTTTCGACTGCGGGCCTCACCATCTCCTCCAACTCAACGCTCAGTGAGCCTGTGCGCTCATGTGTTGCCTCAAGCGCCCTATCACCTAGTGCCACTATTAGATACACTAGGTTATCTGAGGGGTTCCTACCCTCTTCAGTCGGGAACGCGGAAAGGAACAGTCCGCCGTAGTCCTTAATTTCCGCATCTTTGCCGACGTAGGCATCTATGCCTTCTGCAAATCCTTCCGGTAGAAGTAGTTTGGCGCATGTTCTTGCTATGAAATAGTCTCTTTTGCCCGCTTGCTTTAGCGCTTCCTTGAATGTTTCCGCAGTAGGATGCTGTGTTGTGAGCTCCTCAGCTATTGTCGCAAAAAGGATTGGGCCGTCTGTGAAGACCTTATCTTCTTCGAGCTTGTGGCATGTGTTTTTCAAAATCACTATGAAGTCTGCGACCACGCCCTTCTCAACCGCTTTTGCTAGATACCTCTCGTAGTGGGGTGTCATAAACCGGTCCCCCTCCATGTGGAATTTACTGGCCAGCACATCAACTGAGCTATAAAGTCCCGCATCAGCTAGTCTTTTCACCGCATCCTCTGTGAGCGGTGGGTACTCGTACTCCGGGAGTTTTTCGGCGCCGGCAACAGCAGTTGATGTTCCTATAAGGCGTCTGCCTTCCACGCGACCGTCGCCAATCCCCACTGAAGCTGACCCTCTTTCTTTTTGGGCGTGCGCCATCCAAGCTGAGGTCACCTTCATGCTGACATCCAGTTTGTTGACTGTGAAACCTGTGAGCACCTTCCTGGGCAACATGGGTTTTCCAGTACCCCCGAAGGCCATCAACTCCTCGCCGGGCGCCTGCCCTGCAACCTCGTCAATGTGGGCTATTGCGGCATGGACGGAGTCAAGCTCCTTCATTGGTTGTCTTTGTCCCATGAGATATCCGACAACAGCTTCTGCGAAAATGTCAGCGACCTCT
>CAYXON010000112.1:0-4672 GCA_964467145.1 uncultured archaeon
TGCGTCCCCGAACCGGGGGGAGAATTCTGTGAGGTATCCTGAGAGGATGTGAAGCTTTCTTTCGTCCACGTCCTTTTTCAGCCCCCCGATTGATATCATCTCGCGCATGAAGCGTGAACCTGTGAGTTCGCTGTTTTTTCTGAGGACTTCCTCCCTGAGGATGTGAAACGGGCTCGCACCAGCTGGGTATGCGACGTCAACCGCCATACCAGCCAGGTCCCCTAGGTGGGAGTATATCCTCTCCATCTCAAGCAGTATCGTCCTCAGATACAGCGCCCTTTTTGGCACGTTGATTTTAGATATTTTCTCGACTGCTGCGCAGTAGGCTGCCGCGTTGGCTACGGTCTCGTCCCCGCTTATCGCCTCGGCAATCTGGATGCATTCTGCAGGGGTTCTGCCTTCAGCAAGTTTTTCAACTCCGCGGTGCTTGTAGAACATCCTCACCTCAAGGTTGAATATGGTCTCGCCTATGACGCTGAATCGGAAGTGGCCGGGCTCGATGATTCCAGCATGTACTGGCCCCACAGGTATCTGGTAGACCTCATCTCCGCTGACTGTCTTGAACTTGTATTCCTCACCCAGTTTTATGTGCGTTTTAACGTTTATTCTGCCGTTTTTGAATGATTTTCTGAGGGGGTGGAAGTTGTCTGGGTAGGTTTCATGCAGGAACAGATGCCTGTCTTCGAATGCCTTGTCAAATGTCAGCCCGAATCCGTCGTGTATCTCACGCTCGTACCAGCAGGCGGATGGGTAGAGGTCTTCAAGGGATGTTACCTTGTCGCCTGTGACTTGCCTTTCCAAAAACAATAAGTCTTTTTCGCCGTTCTTCTCGAATGTGTAAAGTAATGTGAAGCCCCTGTGCCCCTCAAAATCCTCAGCGCAGAAAAGGTTCACCAGATTGAATCCATTTGCTGATAAGTAGGTCACAGCCTTGTCAAATGATTTGCCAGCTGCTCTGACGCGGATTTCCCCGTCTACGTCATGCCTTACGCAAGCCTGTTTTTCATCGCCGAACATCTCACCAATCTCATCTTTTAGTCCGCCCATTTTTTACAGCCTCAAATCAGATACAGCGTCGTTTAAAAGGTTCCACAAACCGTCAGGGAAAAATACCCCAAATAGCAGCACCATCAGAAGTAGCGCAAGTATAGATGCTTTCATCCCGACAGGAACCCCATAACTCTTTGCATGCGCACCTGGTTCATGCTCGCTCACGCGTGAGAAAAGCCGCAGCATGTAGATGCCAAGCGCCACAGACGCGATTAAAACCAGCGCAAGTACTGTGAACAGCAACGACACGGATGCGGAACCTATCTGCAACATGATGAACAGCTTGGATATGAAGACTGGTGAGGGTGGGACGCCTATTATTGCGGCACCCCCCAGTATCAGGCCTGCTGAAGCGAGGGGCTGCAGCTTCATGACGTCTTTCATGTCTTCTGCCTTGTTGCTGTGGAATTGTCTGTGCAAAACACCCGCGGAAAAGAAGAGGAGTGTCTTTGTTATTGCGTGGGCTAGTGTGTGATACAAGACCCAGAATACTGCCACGGGCGTGCCTAAACCAATGCCTATTAGCACCAACCCCATGTGTTCAATGCTTGAGAATGCTATCAGTTTCTTCAGATTCTTTTGTTTGAGCATTGTAAAAGCCGCCACACCTACGCTCAATACTCCAAAGAATACCAGTATCTTGCCGGCCTGGTCTGCGGACCCGGTCTGATTCACTATCGAATACATCCTTAGTATCCCGTAGATGCCGACATTCAACAGGGCCCCAGACAGTATCCCACTGACAGCTGATGGAGCTTTCGCATGGGCGTGCGGCAGCCACATGTGAAACGGACTTATACCAGATTTAGCAGCCAACCCTATGAATATCAGGATGAATACAGGGGTTATGAGATTGGACGGAAGTCTGCCCGCATTATCCATGAGAACGGTCCATGTGAGTGTTCCCTCCCCGAACTCATACTTTGTCACAGTGAAGAGGAATATCAAGCCTATGAAAGTGAACAACATGCACGTGGATGTTATGAAAATGTACCTCAGCGAGGCCTCTATGTTCTTGCGGGAGTTGAGGATTGCTATGAGGAGCGCTGAGAACACAGTGGTAAGCTCAGCGAACATCCAGAATAACGCGATGTTGTTTGAAAAAAATGACAGCACCGTGGTTATCAGGAGTATATTGAACGATAGGTAGAATACCTTCAGGTTGTCGCGTCTGAGCTCCCCATCCTTTATCAGGCTCTCGACGTATCCTCCCGCGTAGATACCCGCCATCATGAATATCAGGGATGCTACCATCACTTCAAACACGCCTAAGTGATCTAGGAAGAAATATCCGCCCCCAAAATAGTTGACTGGTAAATCGATATGTGAGAATGTGTATGCAGCCAGTAGCAGATATGACATCGAGTGCATGACTGAAATTGCCTGCATTATGCGGTGGGATCTCGCAATAAACAACAGTGTCACCGCAGCAAATCCGATTACGCCAAATATCAACATCGTCATCTCAATCATCCTCCCGTCTTCCGTGGAACGGATTAATCCTTTCCTGGAACTCCTCGATGCTCGAGTCTATGCCAACAGCCAGTATAGTTGCAAGAAGCACTATTATTATGAGGTCTATCAGGATGAGTATCTCAACGATGAAGGGCAGTTCCGTCAAGAATATGCCGAATAGCAGGACTCCATTTTCCATCGTCAGATAACCTAGGGTCTTTGTTATGACTTTTCTGCGGGTTAATGTCACAAGCATCCCCATCAATGCGAGGGATACCCCGAACACTGCACCCAGATAGAACAGATTACTTAGGGAAAGGCTGTGTAGGAACTCGGAGAACGCATAGTATACAAGAAGTATTAGGATTATCGTCACAAACATCGAGCCAGCAGGAGACAGGTATTTGAACTCTAGGTCACGCTGTATGTTCATACTTTTCTGTACCCGCCTTATGACGTGGGGTATAAACACCACCTTAAACGCCAAAGTCAACGCTGAAAGGTAAAGAAGCATTGGATTGGGCTGGATAGCATATAATGTGAGAGCCACAAGCGCTAGCGCCAGAGACTGTATGCTATAGGTTGTTATAAGGGTCATCAGGTTCTTTATTGTGACTGCGAACGCCCCAGTAATCAGGACTAGCGCCAAAAGAACCTTTATCACGCCTTCAGCAATCAGGATATCAATCACTTGAACACCCCCAAAAATAGTGTGATTATCGACAGGAAGAACGACGTCATGAAAAGACTTGGCAACCCGAAAAGCCTGGTCTTAGCCAATGAAGACTCGAACAAACCTATGAAGACAGCCAAAACAAACGCTTTCAAGATGAACGCCAACACACCAGCTACGACAGCCGCCAAAGTCAGCTGCGTTGCGATACCCCAGGGAAACAAGATGTTGATTAGCACAGCCATAAGAAGCGTCTGCTTCATTGCATGCGAAAGCTCCATCATAGCCAAGTCCTTGCCCGAGTACTCAAGCAACATGGCCTCATGTATCATCGTGAGCTCAAGATGGGTCTCAGGATTGTCGACTGGTATTCTCGCAGTCTCCACTATCAGGACTATGAAAAGCGGGATGGATATAAGAACGAACGCAGGATCAAATGACATTAGCGATGATGATGCCTTCAGAAACATCTCATGGAGATTCAATGTCTTGATTGTAAAGGACAACGCCGTGAAGACTATAACTGTTATCGGCTCTATGACAGATGAGATACTCATCTCCCTGGAGCTGCCCATACCGCCGAATGTGCTGCCCGCATCAAGGCCAGCCAAAGACATGAAGAACCTGGCAAGACCTAGAAGATATAGGAACAATATGACGTTACCCAGCCCCAGTACCGGCTGGGGGATGAACGCAAGCGGCACACACAAGGACGCCACAACCATCACAGTCAAGTTGATGTATGGGGTAACCCGCATAATCTGCGATGAATTGACAGAGTACACAGTCTCCTTTCTCATGAGCTTCAGGATGTTATAATAGGGCTGCAAAAGCGGCGGACCCCTTCTTCTTTGCACTGCAGCCTTCACACGCTTTATGACACTACCGTAAAAAGGGGAGATGATAATTACTAGGAGTATATTCACCAGCCCGAAAACAAGATACTGAGAGTTCATAGGAACCACCCTATCACAACAAGAAGCGCTAAAATCGCGACGAATGAATATGAGATATACGAGTCTAGGTGGCCGTTCTGGAGCTTTGAAACCCTTGATGCGACCGAGTCTATAAAGTAGGCCACTGGCAGATACATGTATTGCTCGAAAAACTTTATCAGATGAATTTCCGCATCACCTTCCTTGAAGACGCTACCGTACCTGTCAAAGAAGGTTCTGTGGGTGCTCTTTTCAGTTCGATACACCGACTTGAAGATTGTCATTATGGGCTCCGAAAACCCAGACGCCGTGTACTCCATCCTACAGTTCTGCGAGAATATCCCGCAACCCCAAGTCTCCCCTATCCTGCTTTTGTGAGATGAACTGAAGTAGACTACCACGAAAACGACACCGTATGAGGCGATTAGGACAGCTCCCAAAGACAGCATATCAGGTATGCCTAAATCATAGCCTGCAGCGGAAAGGATCCAACCAGGGAACAACCCCAGTATAAGGCACGTGAATGCCAAAATACCAGGCCCCAAAATCATCAGATACG